>JBDQID010000100.1:0-6122 GCA_040264515.1 Chlamydiales bacterium | reverse complement strand
TTCAGCCTGCGAATCCTTAACTAACCTATACCCAGGGCGTTGCCCTGGGCTGTTGCACTTTCAGACCTTCGGTCTGATCTTAAATGAATGCTAAAAACCAGTCAAAATCGGCTCCTGATGAACTTTGTGACTAGGTTAGTTAAGGATTCGCAGGCTGAAGGCCTGCAAGAAAGCGCATCTTATCTTGCAGGCCTTCAGCCTAATCTTAAATAAATTCTAAAAATCGCTCAATCACTGCTTACAAGTTACTCTATCCTTTTCTTGGATTTTGCTAAAGTCAAGGAGCTTTGAAAAGAGATAAAACACTCTTTGCAGAAGAGCAATCCGGTTGTTTTTAAGCTTCTCGTCATCGGATAAAACACGCACTTCGTCAAAAAGGCGAGCTAATGGCTGTTGTATATTTGATAGGAGTGCGTATGCAGCATCGTAACAGCGGCTCTCAATTTCGATGTTAAGGTGATGCTCAATATCCTTTAGCTCAAAATAGAGCTTCTTTTCAGCGTCTTCAACAAGCAGTCGCTCTGAGAAGGGAAGAGGTTTCTGCTTGCCAATCTGTCCCTTTGCTCGCTTGAAGACTTCGTAGAGAAGAGGGAAGTTTTCATTTGATGCACGGAACTTATGCAACGCTTGAGCTCTGCAAAAAGAGTCGTAGATATCGGAAAAACCAGAAGAAAGTGATGCTTCGATCTCGTCTTTCTCAAGTCCGTATTCAACAAAAACAGTTTTTATCCGATTTGTAAAAAACGCCTTGATCTCTTCAATTGCCTCAGGTGCAGCTTTCGCTAGATTTTTTTGACACTCCTCAAACACTTCCATAACAGGAAGCGTCAGCTTAGCTTCGATCAGCATCTTGATGATTCCCAACACTTGACGGCGAAGGGCGTAAGGATCGCTTGATGATGTCGGTTTGAGCCCTGCGCTGAAGCAGCAGAGGAGGTTATCGATCTTATCGGCTAAGCTTACCAAAAGTCCAGAAGGCGTTGTGGGAAGAGGTGCCCTCTCTCCACGTGGCATCCAGTGTTCATCAATAGCCAGAGCAACCTCAGCATCTTCTTTGCCTGCAATTGCATATAGTTTTCCTACGACACCCTGCAGGTCGGGGAATTCACCTACAAGCTCGGATGCAAGATCCGATTTGCAAAGCCATGCTGCGCGCTTCGCTTTTTCAAGCTCTGCAATAGGAAGATGCTTGTGTAGAACTTCTACATTACTGACAATCCTTTCCACTTTATCAAAAACAGAGCCGAGCTCTTTTTGAAAAGTAACGGCTTTCAGCTTTTCATTAAGTGTTTCTAAAGGCTCTTTTAAATCGTTCTCGTAAAGAAAAACACCATCGGAAAGACGTGCGGAGAGCACTTTGACATTACCATGACGAATCTCATCAGAAGGACTGTTGTTTGCTGTAATGACAAAATAGTGTGTGAGCTTTCCTTCCTTATCTGCAACAGGAAAGTACTTCTGATGCTCTACCATCTCAGAAATCAAAACTTCGGCCGGTGCTTTTAAGAAGTGTGGATCAAAGGTAGCCGTTGTAAGCATTGGCCATTCAACAAGATGTAGCACTTGCGGAATGACTCGCTCTTTTTCAATCACACAAAAACCACTCTCTTTTTCAATCTCTTTAATCTGATCGAGAATACAGCTGCGGCGCTCATCGATGTCGACCATCACCTTGTGCTCTTTGAGCTGCGAGAGGTATTCATCTGGATGCGATACTTTAAATTCCAGTGGGAATAGTTGGGAGTGGCCCCACGATGTTTTGGAAGTTGTAACATCACCAACAACAAATGGAATAAGGCTATCGCCAAAGAGAGCGAGAATCCAGCGTAGAGGCCGTGCATATGAGATATCTAAATCACCCCAACGCATTTTTTTAGGGAAGTCTAAGTTTAAGATAAGTTTCGGAAGTCTTTCAGCCAAAAGCTCAATAGTTGAGAGCCCTGCAAGAGTTAGAGTTCCGAAGAGGTAGTCGCTGTTTTTATAAGAGCGAATAGCAACTTCTGTATCTTTACCAGCCTCTATTTCAGAAAGAGAGAGGGGCTCTTTGTTTAAAGATCGAAAGAAACCACAACCAGCTTTTGTTGGCTTTCCTTCACCGTCAAAAGCAGCTTTAAGTGGAGGCCCTCGTCGCTCTTCTTTTTGTTCCTTTTTGCCTTCAGCTAAGTCGGAGACCATCACCGTCAGACGGCGCGGTGTTCCCATTACACGGACCTCACCATGAGCCACAGCTTCGCTTTTGAAAAGCTGCTCGATAGCTCTTTTTAAATTAGTAGAGCCGATGGGAACAAAGGTAGCAGGAAGCTCTTCTGAACCGATTTCTAAAACGAAATCTCTTTTTACCTCGGGATTAAAAGCTGTTTTCTCAATCAAGGGAACTGCTGGTAACTCACTTTTTTTCAGGTGGCGCAAGAGTGGGAACTTTTGCTCTTCACGACTCTTCACATAAGCTTGAGCAATACTGCACGAAAGATTACGAATGCGAGCGATATAGCCCGTACGCTCTGTAACAGAGATCGCACCACGAGCATCCAACATGTTAAAAGCGTGCGATGCCTTCATCACAAAGTCATATGCCGGAAGAGGGAGATTTGCTTCCATAAGCTGTGTCGCTTCTATCTCGTAATCCTCAAAATGACGCTGCCACATCTCCACTCGCGCGGATTCGAAATTGTAATGACTCCACTCCACTTCATTGCGATGGTAAATATCGCCATACGTCATCTGCTCATTCCACTGAAGATCGAAAATGGAGTCTACGTTTTGTAAGTACATCGCTAAGCGCTCGATACCGTACGTGAGCTCTCCTGTTACGGGAGTTAGATTGACTCCACCAACGGACTGGAAATAGGTAAACTGCGTGACTTCCATTCCATCCATCCACACTTCCCAGCCAAGTCCCCAAGCACCCAAAGTCGGAGACTCCCAGTCGTCGTGTACAAAACGGATGTCATGCTTTTGTAAATCAAAGCCAATAGCTTTTAGCGATTGAAGGTAAAGATCTTGAATATTTGGAGGTGACGGCTTGAGGATTGTTTGGTACTGAAAGTAGTGCTGTAAGCGATTCGGATTTTTACCATAACGTCCATCAGCTGGCCTGCGTGAAGGCTCAATGTAGGCTGCATGATACGGCTCAGGACCCAAGCAACGCAAAAAAGTAGCCGGATTAAATGTACCCGCTCCTACTTCTAAATCATAGCCTTGGTGAATAATACAGCCCTTCTCTTTCCAAAAGTGAGAAAGCCGTGTGACGATTTCCTGAAATGTAATCATTTTAGCCCCGGAGGTTTGTGTAATTAATGTGTAAAGTTTACTTCTCTTGAGCTTTTTGGTCGATAGATTCCTCTAAAATAAACACACTCTCTTATCTCTTGCATGTTTGCATGCATCGGCGTTACATTTAAAAAAAATGGATTTGGAATGGAAACAACAAAAAAAGCAGATGACCCTTGGGGAAATCTGATGCAACAGTTTCAAGAAGAAGAAGGCGTCCCTTACCCTTCACTCTGCGTTGTGGTTACGACATATAATTGCGCGCAATTTATTGGTTTCACACTCGAAAACCTCATTCAGCAAAATTATCCAAATCTAGAAATTATCATCATCGATGCCTCCTCAGATGACCGTACAATGGAAATCATCCGAAGCTTTCAAGAAAATATCACACATATCGGTTCGGTAAGCGAATTTAACCGATACGAAATGATGAATCGTGGCATCTCTTTAGCGCAATCGGAGTACATTACATTCGTTTTTCCAGGGGACTTCTATGTCGCAAACGACTCACTTCGTTACATGATGCGCGTCGCTCTGAAAAATGATAAACCAGATCTTGTCTACTGTGGCTCAATGGTAAGAGATATGTACGGTAACTCCAAGATCCTATTACGCCCCTTTAATGAAAAACTACTAAAAAGCGGCAGACAGCCCACAAGCTTGCAATCATGCTGGTTTCGTACCGAAGCGATCAGAGAACTTGGAAAATTTGATCCCTCCTTAAAAATACGCGGTGGTTTTGATCTGCTTTGTAACTTTTCCGAGGCAAAGGAATTACGCTTCGTACTCACGCATAGAGTGCTAACAGATTACGATCGCCCCGCATGGACGTATAGAATACTCATGCGGCACAGCAGAGAGTCGCTAAAAGTAATCTTTCGCTATTACGGGCTTTTCTCAGCATTCAGGTGGTGGGCGTTGCAAAATCACTTTCGCTTCCTTAAATGGTGGCTGCAAAGTTTAAAAGTTGTCTTCCTAGGTAAACAAATGAGGTCTTCATGAAAACGGAATCCTACCCCCTAACTTTTATAAAAGAAGGCGACTACTTTGGTGAGTACCAAGTACTCGAAATCCTGGGAAAAGGCACGGTTGGAGCCACCTATCATGTGATAAGTAGCCTATTTCGAAAGGAATTCGCCCTCAAAGCACTACCCTTAACAGATAACCTTTCGTTAGAATGGATCGATCGCCTCGAAGCGCAAACAGCTCTCTTAGGAAAACTAACACACGCCTCCATCGATCGCGTTATGACAAGTGGAAGAATGGGACAGGTGTGGTACTGCGTCAAAGACTTTCATCATGATGGTGAAGGCAAAGCGTGCAACCTTAAAGAATTTTTAGCTCGTCATAACGGAATGCTCTCTCCGTATCAAGTCTTTCATATCATAACGCAAATTCTTGCAGCCCTCGATTACGCCGCAAATTACATCGACGCCCACCATCAAGGCGTCTCACACGGAAACCTCAAACTCGAAAATATCCTTCTTTCTGCAAAAGCATCAAGAGCCGGAGACGCTTTTTCATTCGATGTTCTCTTAAGCGACTTTCAACCCTACGGCCTCTTTACAGAAGAAATTATCACAAGCTGTTATCAGCAATGGCTCGATCTGCAAAAAGAGTTACCTTCTAGAATTAGCGAAAAAATGATTCAGCAAGGCCTTCAAAGCTTGTTTACTCCCTTCGATTACAGAGCCCCAGAAGCAGTAGATGGCACGCAGCCGACCCCGTCACAGGATATTTATAGTGTAGGTGTGCTGATTTACGAGATGCTAACAGGTGCTCTTCCTTCAGGTACTTTTCCAATACCCTCAGAACTGCGTCCAGAGCTCTCAGAGCATTGGGATCATATTGTTATGCGCTGCTTGCAAGTTAAACCCTCTAAGCGCTATCCAACTATTGCAACTTTTTTAGAAGATCTAAAAGAAAATATCAAAGAAGAAGTCGATACAATCCCAAGCGCTCCTGTTGTTCAAGTGAAAAAAGAAAGGCACAGCTTAACACCTCCAGGCATGGTCTATATTCCTTCGGGCACTTTTTTTGTTGGAGGAGCCGAGTGCGGTGAAGACGCCCTCCCACAACATCAATGTTCAAGTGAAGGCTTCTATATTGACAGAACTCCCGTAACAAACGGGCAATTTACCCGCTTTATCGAAGAGAGTGGATATGAAACCGAAGCGGAAGAGGGGAAAGGCGCTCCCATCTGGACAGATGGACAGTGGCGGGTCCTAGAAGGGATCTCATGGAGAAATCCATTGGCGCAAAACCTGCCAGAAGAGTTCGATCAACATCCAGTCACACAAGTGACGCTAAGGGATGTTAATGCGTACGCAGAATGGCTTGGAAGACGTCTTCCAACGGAAGAGGAGTGGGAATATGCTGCAAGAGGTGGTCAGAAGGATGCTCGCTTCCCTTGGGGTAACACAATCTCTCGCACGCAAGCAAACTATGCAAGTGACGGAACCTCTTCTGTTATGCAGCATCAAGCTAATGGATACGGGCTCTACGACATGGCAGGGAACGTTTGGGAATGGACCGCAAGTTGGTACCTTCCATATCCAGGTAATGAAAGAGAAAATCCACATTTCGGAGAGAAGTATCGGGTTGTTAGAGGCGGCGCTTGGCTCTATGACGGTTCCCACTGCATGAGCTCATATCGCAACGCCAACCAACCAGAAAACGCTTATCCCACACTCGGTTTTCGTACAGCCGCAGACTTCAGCGCTTAGACAGTATATCGGTTCGTACTTTTCTTACATTGCGGTGGCAGTGCAGGAACTGGTTTTAAACGACTTCTAGACTTTATTTAACGTGAGCTCGACTCTTAATTTAGCCTAGCACTTTAGTGCTGG
>JBDQID010000099.1:0-6127 GCA_040264515.1 Chlamydiales bacterium | reverse complement strand
TACCAATACCACTGCCCAGATAAGGGTACCACAAGTTACCTCCACGCAATTCTGCGTAATGACTAAGCATTTTGTCGTATTCAACTTTGCGATCGTCGCTTGCGGGCTTTACGCAACTGAGCGCTGTTTGGTGTTCTTTTAATGCTGTTAGGAGCAGCTCCTTGGCCTCTTTAACCCTGGGATCGTTATGGAATTGTTCTGATTGAAGTGGTTTCATGCTTCTGCTCCTTTTTTCATAAGTAAGAGGGCGACCAAGCGACTGCGCTCGGTCAAGCTTTCTAAATGTGCGTACTCTTCTGTTGTGTGGATTTTTCCTCCACGCACACCTAGTGTATCGATGGTGGGCAAGCCCACTTCTGCTAAAATATTACCATCACAAACACCGCCTGTAGAGCGCCAGGAAAGATCCATACCGAGCTCTTTGCCGCACGCTGCAAGCGTGTTAAAGAGCGCCTCCGTCTTCTCATCAAACGGCTTGTTTTTCCGTCCAAAAGAGCCGTGGAGTTCAACTTTAAACTCTTCTACGAGCGCATCGATTGCTTTTTGTGCCTTGGTAAGTGCTTGATTGCTCTTGACTCTCACGTTAACTCTACAAAGAGAGAAGTCAGGAACGATGTTTGTGGGGCCTCCCCCAACAATTTTACCAACGTTAACAATTGTGTCTTCGCTATTAAGAGCGTGAAGACGTTGAGCTAAAGTTGCCATGGATAAAATAGCATTTTCACCTTTTGCAAACTCTCTTCCCACGTGAGCCGATTTTCCCCTGGTAATCATCGTAAAGTTACCAGAGCCCATTCTCTCGCTCACAAGAGTACCATCGGGTAAAGACGGCTCGAAGATAAGACCAAAGTGATTACGTCTACCGCACTCTCTTAAGTAGTCCGCAGAACTAGGTGAGCCTATTTCTTCATCCGGATTAAAGAATATTTCCCATCCAATCTTTGACGCAAACGGCGTTCTCTCTAACGCTTCTAACGCTTTGAGCATGACAACCAATCCACCTTTAAGATCTGTTACTCCCGGCCCTCTAAACGTATTCGCATCGATACGCTCAACTCTTTGAAAAGGGCTTTTCACATCGAAAACGGTGTCCATATGACCACCTAAAAACACTTTAACAGGAGCGTCTGGTCGTTTGCGAATGGAGAGGCCTTTACCAACGTGATTAGAAATGGAGTGACCTCGGTCATCTATTGTGGAATAAGGAGGCAATGTTACTGTTTCGATCTCTCCACCAAGAGGTAAAAAGGCTTCGACAAGAGCATCAAAAAAGAGGGCAAGTCCCGAAAGATTGCTAGATCCCGTATTAATATTGGACCATTTTTCTAACAAGGAGCACATCTCATCGTGCTGTGAATCTATCCATTGAATATAGGAGTCAAATGTTTTTTCCATAACACGGCAATCTACGCTAAAGCATTTATTTTGTAAACATTCGATCTGCCTAGCAAGAATTGCAATCTCAAAATAAACATTTAAATTCTAAAGAAGTCACTAGAAACTAAAATGCTAGGCTAAATTAAGAGTCGAGCTCACGTTAAATAACATCTGAAACCTTTTCTTACGAAAAGAGCTCTCGTCAGCTTAATGTAGATACACTGCCACAGCGAAAGAAAAATATATGCAAAAGCAGCTCTTATTTTTGAGAAATCTCCGAATGTCCTCGTTTTCGAGAAGGAGGCGGCTTCATCTCTTTCATGCAAGCTCCTTGAAAAGTAAGAATCTTGCTTGTTCCGATGTAGATAGAATCCCCTTTTTCAAGAGTTAGAGAGGTTGTGGCTGTAATTGGAGTTTTTTGCAACTCTCCGCCTTCAAGTTCCCGAACTAACATAGATGCATTTAATGCTGTCTTAAACATTGAAAGAACAAAGCGACCCTTATCATTAAGTTCAATAATCCAATGCCTTGAAGAAACAAAGGGACTTCCAACTTGCAAGCAAGAACTTCTGCGACGACCAATAACCAATGGAAGGTCCTTTTCAAGGTTCATTGATTTATCTCCAACTGAAAAATTCAATGAAAAACGAGGATTAATCGAACTGTTTTCTATACGAAAAACCTTACCAGCTTCGTCTGATAAATAAACAGTAACAGAAAAAGATAAGCGATCCAAGTAGTTCAATGTATAGCGTGTGCCAGCTATCTCTATAGGCTCTGTTACGCTAAACGGAGTAATGACTCCGCAACTCTCAAAGAGCAACAGCTTTTGAGCTTGTAAAAATGAAAACGTATCCGCTTCAGCTAGAGGTAAAAGAGGAATCTTAGCTATAACTGCCGCCTTTAGTTCCGTATTTGTAAAAAGCAGATCAAAAGGAATTTCTCCTTTTTTATTTACTTCGAAAAGTTTTACAGAAGCATTAGGAAGTTTCAGTAGCTCATCAAAGAGTGTTCTGTCTTCCATCCGTAACGCTTTATGCAAACAGTTATCTCCACTTTCGGGAAAACGCACTTTAAACCACGCTGCAAGATAACCTGCAACTTTTTTAGAAACATCCTCCACGCAAGAAATTGGGAGTCTATCATAAGGGCACTTCCCATTAAGCTTCTTTAAGTGTTCTCGACTTACAATATGATCTGGACCTTTATAATCTTCGATATCGTGAATAATCCTTACAGCGGACGGTGTATGCTCTAAAGTAACAGCACTGTCTCTGAAGCGTCCCAAGCAATCATCAAACGCCTGAGTGCTAACATCACCAATTTTCTGAGACATCTCCTCTTCACCACTAAGTACCAAAGGTGAGGCTTTGGTAGATGCCTGAGAAGTATTGAAGCCGTAATACGCGTCATCAAGCTCTGGATGACCAAGTTGATTTGCGGGGAAACTTTCATAATAAGTATCGCTTTCTTGAGACAGTGATAGTGACATTCAAAAATACCTTATATTCTTTATAAAAAACCAGAAACTACTATGAGTGAATTTATTTTAAAAGAAAAAAGAGAAGCTTTTTACCGCAACGATAGCTGTGGTGTAAGAAACCCTACAACGCTTGACTAGGTCTTTTTTTTAAAAGAACTTATGTGACTAACCATTAGCGCTTTAAGACTAAATAAAAGTACGAAAGTTCTCAAGTTAAAGCAGGGTTACCTTCCATTCCATTTCGCCGACGGGTGAAAAGTGCATAAGCTTACAGTTTTTTGCTTTCCACGAATGATTCTCTATTTGCATGTAATAGCAAAGAGCCCAATGGATACCGCCGTGAGCTACAACGAGTACGGGGCCATCTTGCTCAATCGCTGTATTAACCCCTGAAAGAGCGCGAAAGATAAACTGCTCTACGATAGCGCAAATAAAAAACTCACGTCCTTTTTCCATACGAACCATCTTCATCCAACCTGCTGCTTTACACTCCGTTAGCTCTGCAATTTCAAAATGAAGTAGCTCAAGTCCATTCGCAACGATATCTTTCGTCTCTTTTGCACGCTGCATCGGGCTAGAACAAACCCGGGACAAAGGAAGAGTGGCAACTAGAGTACGTACGAGGGCAGCTTGCTCTTTTCCCCTCTTGTTCAAAGGAAGATCATCATCGATTTCTTTAAGATTAGGATCGATATTTGCATCGGTTTCACCGTGCCGAATAAAATAAAATTCTTTACGCTTGAGTTTTGGCTTCTTTGCGAGGGCTTTGAAGTGATGCAAAGCCTCGGCTCCTCCAGAAATTAAAGGTAACTCAAGAGCCTCCTCAAAAGTCAACCAACGGTACTCCGTATGCTCATCAGAAAGGGTAACTTTTGGAAAAGAAGTAAATTCTTGGTGAAATATGTAATACGTGAAATCTAAATGAGGATAGCGCACAAAAAGCTTTCCTTCATCTCGAAGAGTCTCTTGATCAAGAGTAATTGCAACTTCTTCAAAAGTCTCTCGGCTAACGGCTTCACGTGGAGTCTCACCCTCCTCCATCTTACCTGCCGGCATTCCCCACGTATTTTCCTGTGGCTTACCGAGCGCGCGCTTTAAGAAGAGATACTTTCCATTAAACTCACAACAACAAGCGGCAACAGCAAGTGTTGGTGCGAAATCTGACGGCTTATTTCGATATACAAAAGCTTTATAAGGGGGTGTGTAATGCATTCTACGATTGATATTCTTGATAAGAGCAGAGTGGTCTAAAGCCAATCTTTTCATACACGGGCTTACCTTCAACCGATGCTGTGAGTGTTGCGTATGGGTACTCTTCTTGTTTTACACGGTGCAATAGATGAGACATTAACTCTGTTGCATACCCTTTTCTGCGTTCGTCAGGAGGAGTTGCGATGAAATAGATTCCGGCAACGCCTGCGTGAAAAAGTAGAACACCTGAACAGACAGGTCTATCATCTTTACACATCACATAAAGCTCTAAATTTGCACCTTCAGAATAAACATTCGATGGCAACTTCTGATAGATCTCCTTATAAGCTTCCATCGCTCCATCAATACCGATCGCTTCGTGAATAGAACAGAATTCCAGAAGTTGCATCGGGTTAGAAATACGACGTATATCATTTGATGACCTAAATTCTTGCTGCGATCCTTTTTCCATGTCTAGAATCATGCCAATATTCTCTTCGCCCTCTTCTAAACCGAAATAGTCGAAAAGTTTTGTTAAGCGAGAAGATGCAGGTTTTGGGCCTACCCACCAAGAAAATGGAATCTCTTTTTTAAAAAAAGAAGAGGTAATCTCTTTGACTCGGGAAGACGCTTGGTCGTCAGAGAATTCAGCATCGAGAACATAGTTGTATGTATCATCTTTAACAGTGGATTGAATCACTGTTGCATCACCTTTTAGCGAGACGTGTGCCATTGCTGGGGAATACCATGCGAAATAGGTCATATGCATGTGAAGGTTGTGATGAAGAGAGGCTACAAGTGATTCCTCTGTTGGCGTCTCTTGCACGCTGTTATAGCAAGAAGGAGACACTCCACTCTCTTTTTTCCATTCTGCAGCTCTGCTATCTATTTCTTGAACAACACGGCTCTTTCCTTCCAAATACGCTAAGCGATCGTTAGTAAAGCGTTCTGCTAGCTCAAGTTTTACCTTCTCGTAGAGCTTCCTGTCCTTCGCGTTTTGACGCAAGTAGTCACAAAAACGCAAATATCTTCTGACCTGAATGGAGTCCGTCTCAAAAAAATGCAGGTTAACATCAGAGCGATTTTGTATGTCTTGTTTCCGATTCAAAAAATGCCGCCTTGGAATCCCGCACTCTCCTTTATCTTTATATCCCAACTTTTCAAGCGAAGGAATAAGGGGCTTCAATTGATCAATAAATGGAATCTCGATCAAGATATCGATAATTGGCTTTGAGGCAAGATCTGGAACAGATGTACTTCCAATATGGTGGCATGTCACAGAAAGTGGAGCTAAAGCTGTTTGCAACAGCTTTGATTCTTCTTCGAATACTCTTTTCCAATCCGATGTGTAAGGAATAACCTCAACTGTTCCTAAGCGCATAACAACTCCTATTTTTGCAGAGAAAATAAAGGATTTCACCTTTTAATAGAAGGCAAAATCTAATATCTCAGAGCGGCTGCGCTATAACAGCTGCATTAAAAAGTTTATGGAATATAGTTTTAAATAACGGAATTTGCTTGAAGGGAGGAAAGGATTGCAATTGTTGTGGGGACAATGTTTTTGTTGTGGAAGTCAATAAAGGAGTGTAGCTCTTCTCTTGGCACCCACTGAAAGTGAGGGTACTCTTCGCTCCCCTTGACCTTTCTCAAAGGTGTGTCTGTTTTTAGGTGTAAGGCGAGACAAATATCAACTACGGGATCTACCTTATCATAGATCATTGCAAAAGGTACTGCCCGCTCCACGCACGAGTAAGGTATACCAACTTCTTCTTCAAGCTCTTCGAAGAGCTGCTTCTTATAGTCTACCATAGAGCCGTTCAAACACTCTTTTGTCAGCCCACCAGAAGGTGCTAGTTCCCAGTACCCTGGATACTGTGTTACGGCAGTTGATCGCTTAGCAAAGAGCAAGTGATCACCCTGCATCAAAGCACCGCTTACAGCAACAGGCATAATAGCTATCTCCTGAGCTAACTCCGGATCATGCAGTTGAGCCACATACGCTTTGTACTCCACAAACGAGCCTGTCATCTTCTCTGTAGACGCCTCTGACATACTCAAGAGAGTTCCATTAAAGAG
>JBDQID010000098.1:0-6142 GCA_040264515.1 Chlamydiales bacterium | reverse complement strand
CCGTAGTATTGTAGAGAGTATCAAAGGATTTTCTGTTGTTATTCGTACCTTTGATATCGGTGGAGATAAGTTTAGAGATTTTGAAGAGCTCCGTAACGAAGTAAATCCTTTTCTTGGCTGTAGAGCCATTCGCTTTATGCTCAAAGAGCCGGAAGTCTTTAAGTGTCAATTAAGGGCAATCCTTCGGGCAAGTGCTTTTGGAGATGTTAAAATACTGTTTCCCATGATCTCGGGACTTCCCGAGCTTTTGGAGGCAAAAGGACTTATCGAAGAGTCAAAAAGCGAGCTTCGAAGTAAAGGAATTCCATTTTCAGAGTCTGTCGAGATTGGCTGCATGATCGAAATTCCCTCTGCAGCGATCACATGTGATTTATTAGCTCATGAATGCGACTTTCTATCTATTGGAACAAACGACCTTGTACAGTACTCCTTGGCTGTTGACCGTGGTAATCAGCTGATGAGCTACCTTTACACTCCCATGCATCCATGTGTCATTCGTTTGATAAAGATGGTAGTTTCAGAGGGGTGCCGCAATGGTATTCCAGTCTCTGTTTGTGGAGAAATCGCAGCAGATCCCCGCTTTACATCTCTACTCTTAGGTTTGGGTGTGCGTGAGCTCTCTGTTGCCGCACGCTTTATTCCGATTGTAAAGAATGCTATTCGCAATTCAAGCATTGTTGACTCCTCACACCTAGCAGAGAGGGTCATGACACTTCCAACAGATAAAGAGATTCAAGATCTTCTTACTATGGAATATCAACAAAGTTTCCCAGACGATTTTCTTTATAACAATCTTTAGCTTGTTATACCAAAATTGCTTATAAGTTTGGATTTTCTTGTATGAGATTTTTTCATCTTTTTCCAGCACTAAAGTGCTGGGAAAGGTAGAAAAAAAATCTATGCCACAGTAGTGGCATCTCTGAGGATGGCAAAGTTAAAAAATACGTGAGTTTCGTAGTTCTGCGTTTGAAAAGCAATGAGGAAGTTAGACGCAAAGCGGTACCTCGCGCTCTGTCGCATAAGTTCTTCAAGAAAATCAAAAATCGACTTTAAACTACTTATCCTTATTCAACGTTTAATTTAAAACTTTACCCTTACGCAACATTCAGTGGTTGTAGCACGGGCGCTCCGTCGTCCGCACTCTCATTGAAAGGCCGTTTCCCCGTAGCCACTTACCTTCTTCAAGAATGAAGTGATAAACGAAGCGTTGAAAAAGGATAAACGATTCAGGGTGAGCGGCCTTTCAATGGGAGTACAGGCGCGGAGCGCCCCATTCGCATCAACCTAACATAGATTTCTGATATTTAGTGGCATACGCTGGGAGTGCTAATATTAACGTCAGCTCGACTCTCAATTCCGCCCTGTCTACTGGTTTATAGAAATAGTTTTTAGACCACGGTAGTGGTCGTTTCTCTCTTTAGCCCAGCACTTTAGTGCTGGGATGGGATAATAAGAACAGTGTGCCGCGGCAGCGGCACCTCTCTTCTTTTTTAACTTTGAGATCCTGAGAGATGCCACTACTGTGGCATAGATTTTTCTCTACCTTTCCCAGCACTAAAGTGCTGGGCTAAAGAGAGAAACAACCACTGCCGTGGTCTTGTATGATCAACTGTCATAAACCGTTAGCCAGCAATAAGCCAAGGGTCGAACTGAGGTTAAAATAGTCTGAGGGTTCCCAAGCATCTTTGCGTTGAAACTGTTTGGGAACCCTCAAACATTCAATATTTACATTATCGTGGAGAGGGCACTTTGGACGGTCTAACATCTAGCTGCTCTACAGGTATACCAGCAGGAAGCAGAGAAGGAGTTGTCAGGTGTAGTCCACCGTCAACAGGAATAACAGCGCCATTAATATATGCTGCTAGTGGAGAGAGTAAAAATGTTACAAGCGCTCCGATTTCCCATCCGTGTGCCATCCGTGCAACAGGCATAATACGCTCCATGATTTTTTCCATCTTGGGATTTCCCATTAGCCGGCGTACGCCTTCCGTATTCTCCACGGGGCCAGGAGCGATCATATTACATAAAACACCAGAAGGTCCCCACTCCACAGCCATCGTTTTCGTTAAATTTAGCACAGCAGCTTTTGCAGCACCAGAGTGGCCAACAAGAGCTCCGTTTCCAAATGCATAGGTGGTGCCCGTATTGATAATACGTCCTTGCTTTTCTTTTTTCATCAAAGGAAATACAGCTTTTGACCAGAGGAAAGTTCCGAGCGTTATAATATCATTAACGGAACGAAATGCGTTCTCAGACATAGCCTCCAATGGGCATAAAAAATTTCCAGCAGCATTATTGATAAGAAAATCGCATCGGCCGTGATGTTGCATGTGCTTTTCTAGATTATCTGCGATATCATCGCCTTTTCTAACATCCCCTGATACTCCGATGGTATTTTTTCCAACTGTTTCGGCTGCTTTTTGAAGTTTTTCTTCGTTTCTTCCTGTAATTGTAACAGCAGCTCCATGTTCTACAAGATAGCGGGCTATTTCTAGTCCAATACCAGAAGAGCCTCCGGTAATAATTCCTGCTTGCCCTTTTAGAGTCTCTTTTTCAAACATATTTCTTATCCTCTGTTATGAGATTTTTTTGGCTAAATAACTTTTATCTATTTTTTCGGGTTAAAGTTCTATCTCATTTTTCCGATATATCGTTAAAAGCAGCGAGGAATCCCCATGGCCAAAAAAAAACCAAGTTACTTCAACCGAACTCGTATCATCTCCCTTGTCATTTGGTTTATTAGCCTTTTCACTCTCCCTTGGCTCATAGTTAAAATAGGATTGCTACCTGCTGGGACAGAATTTGTTATTGCCTTTCTTGTCCTTACCTCTATCTTTGCTCTTCTTTTTGATAAAGTCTCCTTTCAAGTAGGAGTTATCACGGTTATCATCATGGCAGCATTTAGCCTCTTTCAGCCTACTTTTTTAAGACAGGTTATTGATGATCAAAATAATGGAATGCAGGACGCTTTTTATGTCTTAAGAGGTCCTAAGAAACCAACAAAACAAGTGGTTATTGTTGATATTGATCAGAGGAGCTTAGAGGCTGTAGGCCAGTGGCCTTGGCCAAGAACTGAAACGGCTAGGGTTATCAAAAACCTTAGAGATGATGGTGCTAGGGTCATCTGTTTTGATATCGTCTATGCTGAACCTGGTCGTTATTCGATGAAAGATTGGGTTGAGAGGTTAAGTGCAATGGGAATTGAAATGAAATTTCCTGGCATGGATGCAGAACAAACCCGACAACAGATAGAAAATGAAGATTGGGATTTCGCGGTATCGGGAAAAGATATTAAAGAGGTTGCCCTAACTTTTTGGGAAAGAACGTTCGAGAGATTGGATCCTGACTTCTTTGTTGAAACGGAAGATCCTAAAGAAAGAGAGCTTGTACTTGTTAACAAGTACATCGAATATGATAAACATCGTTGGGATATCGACCAAGAGCATAAGGGAGTAGAACTTGCAAGTGCCGGACATACTCATGAGCATGAGCCTTATATAGCTCCAGAGAGACCTCTTCTTGCAATGACAAGAGAGACCTCAGAGCTATTTTTTATAGATAGCAACTGGAATAGCGAGGCTGTCTTTGAAAAAGGCGCCAGCATTGTCATGGATAACGATGTAGCCTTGGGTGAGGCGTATGGAGATGCTCCCGTGATCGCTGGCGGGCTTTTTATTCTTGGAGGCCGTACAGGGTCAGTGCAACTAGCAGAAGCACAGGCGAAAGAGGGTATGGTGCTCTCATCTCCAGTATGGAATGCAGAAGATGTTTTTTATGATATGAGAGAGGCCGATGATCAAATTTTAAATATTCCAGAGATTCAAGAGCGAACAAACTACCAAGGAATGTTTAATATTGTTCCCGATAAATCAGGAGCTGCTCGTTTTTATACGATGATGCTTAAAGCTCCTGTTTATGAAGATGCATTTGTTGCAAAAGAAGGTGTTGATATGTCGGGGGCCGCAGCCCTTGATCCTGATAATTACGAGATGAAAGTTCTGCGCTCAACACAAGTATATCCCGCAATAGCCATGCAAATGCTTCGTGTTGCAAATGGTTATAATAGAGCTGAAGCTACCGTGCGAAATGGACAAAAAGGACTTCTTTTAACAAGAGAAGAGCGCAGTAGATTCGGTACCGATGCTTTAATGAAAGAGTTAGGAGGAGAGTCAAGGGCGTTTAAGTACTTGTTAGAAAAGGAGCGTTTTATACCGCTTGATTTTAAGGGAGATTTGAGGATTAATTTTTTAGGATACGGGGGGAAGTGGCAGCCCGATGCCAAATTTGGCGCTGATTACCATATTCCATACGTATCTATATCGGACGTCCTACATAAACGATTCGAACCCGGAACATTCCAGGATAAATATATTATTCTCGGATCTACAGACCCAACACTCTCAGACCTCGTGGGCAGCCCTTTTCGCCCGGCATTTCCAGGCCTCGAAGTTCATGCTACGATGTTAGAAAATTTGATTACAGAAGACTATATCATCGATCTTGGAGATAAAGGGACGTTCTATTCATTTTTGGGAATTTTGATTGGAGGGCTCATTTTAACAGCTCTTATCGCCTTTACGGGTCCTTGGATCGCAGCATTTTTTATGGGCAGTGTTATGATACTTTTGCCGTCATGGAGCTTCTACGGGCTTGCGTATGGTGGCTATATTGTTGAATTTGTCTATCCTTGGCTCTGTACTGCCTTTTTGGGGATTATCGTAATTCTTGTTAATTTTTTCATTGAGGGACAAGAAAAACGCTTCATTAATGCAACATTTAAAAACTACCTCTCTCCTGAACTCATTGATCAGATGGTTGAGAGTGGCACAACTCCGCAACTTGGAGGAACAGAAGGTGTTTTGACAGCGTATTTTACAGATATTCAAAGCTTTTCTACCTTTTCAGAAAAACTTGGCTCTCCAACAAAACTCGTAGAACTACTTAATGAATACCTGAGCGCTATGACGGACATCCTTTTGGAGAAAAAAGGAACACTCGACAAGTACGAAGGCGATGCGATTATTGCCTTTTTTGGAGCTCCTATGCCTTTGGAAAATCACGCTCTTTCATCTTGCTATGCTGCCTTAAGTATGCAAGATAAGCTTATTGAATTACGGCATAAATGGGAGTCCGAGGGTGATAAGTGGCCAAAGATTGTTCATGATATGCGTATGCGTATTGGAATTAATTCAGGACCAATTGTAACTGGAAACATGGGATCTGCGATTCGTATGAACTATACGATGATGGGAGATACTGTTAACTTAGCTGCACGTTTGGAGAGTGGAGCCAAGCAGTACGGTGTGTTCACCTTTTGCAGTGGGGAGAGTTATGAGCTAACAGGAGATGTTCTTCTCGTTCGCTTTATCGATAGTATTCGTGTAGTGGGAAAAAGCCTTCCCGTTAAAACGTATGAGCTTCTTCATAAAGATAAAACAAGAGCTCCGATGGAATTAAGAAAACTTGTAGATAAGTTCGCCCTTGCCATAGAGGCTTATAAAGCGATGGAGTGGGATAATGCAATCGCTCTGTTTGAAGAGTGCCTACCTCTAGAGCCCCACCATCCCGATTGGGCTCCAGGTTGCAAAACCTGTCCCTCCCTTGTTTTTATTGCGCGCTGTAAAGAGTACAAAGAAAATCCGCCTGTTGCAGAGGGTGAGACATGGGATGGTGTCTATACCGCAACCTCTAAATAAGGTGAGTTTCTTAGTTATACTTTTGAAAATCAAAAATCGACTTTAAACCATTTATCCTTATTCAACGTTTAATTTAAAACTTTACCCTTACGCAACATTCAGTGGTTGTAGCGAGGGCGCTTCGCATACGCATCAACCTAACATAGAATTCTGATATTTAGTGGCATACGCTGGGAGTGCTAATATTAACGTTAGTTTGACTCTTAATTCCGCTCTGTCGACTGGTTTATAGAAATAGCTTTTAGACCACGGTAGTGGTCGTTTCTCTCTTTAGCCTAGCACTTTAGTGCTGGGACGGGATAATAAGAACAGTGTGCCGCGGCAGCGGCACCTCTCTTCTTTTTTAACTTTGATATCCTGATAGATGCCCAGACCGTGGAATAGATTTATTACAACCTTACCCCGCACTAAAGGGGGGGGCTAAAGATAGAAACGACCACTACCGT
>JBDQID010000097.1:0-6268 GCA_040264515.1 Chlamydiales bacterium | reverse complement strand
GCCAAGAAGAACCCACTGTCTAAATAACGTGAGCTCGACCCTTAAATTTACTACTGGTTAATGGTTTATAACAATCGTTTTTAGACCACGGTAGTGGTCGAATCTCTCTTTAGCCCAGCACTTTAGTGCTGGGAAAGGTAGAAAAAAAACTATGCCACGGTAGTGGCATCTCTTAGGATCTCAAAGTTAAAAAAGAAGAGAGGTGCCGCTGCCGCGGGACAATGTTATTATTATTCTCTTATAGAGCTAAAATACTGGGCTAGAAAGAGATCTGGTTGCTACCATGCCCTAGAAACTATTTCTATAAACGACTAAACAAGACTAAATATAAGAGTCGAGCTCACGTTATTTAGACAGTGGGTTCTTCTTGGCCATCCGAGCAACTTAGCGCGGTTTTCTGCACCTAAAATTGAAAGAAAGCTAGCTTTAAACAAGGCTTATAAACCTTCGAGTACAAAAAGATATCCATAGAGCTTTTATAGAAGAGCGTAATCTCTCGCTCTGCGAACTAGCTCTTAAGATCGCTTGTAATCTTGAACAATGATATCGACCGCCGTTTCAAGATCGTGAAGCTCGAGATCCAACCAACGAAAAAGAGGCTCTTTTCTAAACCAAGTAAATTGCCGCTTAACATAGCGCCTTGTTGCCGTCTTGAACTGTTTAACAAAATGTTCGTAATCTTCTTCCGTTTGATCGGAATCCAAATACTCTAAACCTTGACGATAACCAATAGCTTGTGACGCCGATGTGTTCTCGAGTAAACCCTCTTTTTTTAAAGATTGAATCTCATCGAGTAGGCCATCTTTGATCATTTGATCACAACGCAGTTCCAGGCGCTCTTTAAGGCTTTCCCTAGAGCGATGAATAAACCAACAGCGGAAGTCGTAATTTAAAGAAACTCCACGCTCTTTCCAAGACAAAGAGCTTACTCGGTTTTCCGTTAAAGTCATTATCTCAAGAGCTCGGATGATTTTTTGACTGTCCGCTTTCGTAATAGAATCTGCGTATTTAGGATCTCTTTCCTTAACACGCTCATAAAGCGCTTCCATCCCAACCCTTTCAGCCTCTTCTTCAATCGCTTTACGGACTTCTGGGACAGTGGGAGGGCCATTCGGAGGGCCATAAAGAAGGCCGTGAAGGTAAAATCCTGCACCGCCAACAACAATAGGAACCGTTTCGTACGCACACAAATGCTCGCAACAGTGGCGAGCCTCGTAAAAGAAATCTACTAGATTGTACGGGTCTCTGACATTTCTTACGTCAATCAAGTGGTGGGGAACAAAAGCTTGCTGCTGTGGAGTGGCCTTGGCAGTACCAATATCCATACCCCGATACACTTGCATGGAATCTGCAGAAATAATCTCTCCACGTACAGCTTGGGAAAGCAGCAAAGACATCTCAGTTTTTCCACAAGCCGTCGGACCAGCAAGGATTATTACCTTCTTTCTTTTATGACGAAGGGGAATGGGAGCCTTCTGCTCTTTTGGTTTAAAAGCAGAAACTAAAATTTTCTCGAGTTGATCTTGCTCAAAGCTGGTTCCCAAGTTCACTTGGACCTCGACTTAACTGACCGAAAGGGTGTTTTTAAAATTCGTTTAGCCCTTCTTCTTCATTGCTACGTATATTAAGGATGTGATCGAAGCCTGCCATCTTGATAACTTCCATAACGCTATCGCTAATGCAGCAGATGACAAAAGAGCCCTCTTTGCTTTTTAGCTTTTTTGTTACTGAAAGTAAGAGACGCATACCAGCACTACTGAGATACTTAACCTGATCGAAGCTCATAAGAACCTTTGTGCAAGCGTGCTCATCAATAGATGCCATGACTTTTTTTTCTAGCTGAGGTGAGGATACAGCGTCTAAACGACCGCCAACCCTCAGGATTAAGACTTCGTCTTTTTTTTCTTCTAGTAATTCGACAGTTCCTTCCATCTTTCCCTCTTATAATAAGTGTGTTGGCTGCGAAGTTCATTATTTATTTAGAGGTTCTTACCTCTGCTTAGTTTGTAATATAGAATAGTGAGTCAATATCTGAAAAGCTATTCTTGTAATCTTCAAAGAAAAATTGCTTTTCTAGAACAAATAGAAGGTGTTAGAGAGGAGTTTAAGGATTTTTCTTTTTACGGATTTGAGACTTCCGCTCAAAGAAACCCCCGCGGCCTTAGGATGGCCTCCTCCACCAACCGATTTCATTATTTTTCCAATGTCAACATCCGTTTTTGACCTCATAGACACCTTAACTCGATCGTTATTAAGCTCCCTTAATAAAACAACACACTCAACCTCATCGACGGAGCGGTGCAGGTCGTGGTGCATCTGTTCGAGGTCTTGGACATCAATTTCATCGCTCTCGTAATCGTCGAGATGGATCTCCTGAATAATAATTTTGTTGTTATGGTGCGTCTCCATATTTAAAAGCGATCGTGCAATCTTCTGGATTTGAGCAAGAGGAATCTTGTGGAATACTTGATCGTTTATACGGGTGGGATCGATTCCAATCTGAATGCACTTTTTCGCAATACTATGCGCAAGCTCTGTTGTTGCACTGTTCGAGAACTGTCCTGTATCACAAATAATACTTGTGTAGATGCCTGTGGCAGCATTTATACTGATCTTGATTTCACATTCTTCAAAAAGAGTGTAAATCATCGCACCCGTCGAACACGCTTCGCTATCAATGATATTGTAATCAGCAAAGGGATTGTTTAAAGGGTGGTGGTCGATGGCGCAAGTAAGACGCGAGCTCTTTTTTACAAGCTGTCTTACATGGCCAATACGCTCTTTTTGGTGAGTATCTAAGATAATAAGAGCTTCAATATCGTCGTAGTCGTTATCCGGAACATAAATTTCAAATAGACCGTGCTGGTCTAAAAATCTGAATTTAGGTGGAATAGATGCGTCAAGAAGAACGCGAACATTTTTTTTGTACTGTAGAAGAAACTCCGTTAAGGCTGAGATCGAACCGATGCCGTCGCCGTCGGGGTTTACGTGGGTCGTGATGGCAAAAGAGTGGTGCTTTTTAATAACTCTTTTGAAATCCTTCCACATCATAACCTACTTAGATGTTTTATACTGTAGCTTCCCTTTTCTCGTCTTGTTCAACAGACTTTACCCGTTTTTCTAAGAACTGCACTTTTTCAGCTGCCACACGAAGTTTACACCGTTTTTCGCCTTCGTTGCTAAACCAAGTATCGAGTTGTAGGCGACCTTCAATGAGTACAGGAGATGAGCGATCCAGTCTTTGAACACACTCTTCAGCATGACGTCCCCAAACAACAACATCGACAAAGCAAACTTCTTGGTGTCGCTCTCCGTGTACCATAAAATCGCGATTGAGTGCCAAAAGTAGATCTGTAACAGATGCACCGCTTGGAGTTTTACGCAGCTCAGGTTTCTTTGTTAGGTTGCCTGCTATAATAACTCTGTTTAATGACGCCATGAACGGATACTCCTTCTCTGTTTGAATCCCCATTTAGGATCAAGCTATCAGAAAGGTTTTTTTTGAAAAACATAAAAATCAAAAAAAAATCCAGAAGGATAAACTAATCAATCAGTTCTAGGCGTACACGACGGTTGAAACGAGAGGCTACTGTCATAGCAATTGTACGAAGGGCTTGAATCGTTTTTCCGTTCTTACCAACAACCTTTCCGATATCACCTTTGTTGACTCTAATTTCAACAATTGTTCCGCGCTGTCCCTCTAGACAGTTGATATTGACGTCGTCAGGGGTGTCTACGAGGTTTTTAACGATGTATTCAATGAATTGATGCATGTTCAGATAAGTTCCATTAAGAATTCAATAGTGGCCAGTATTATCACAAGCTATTAAATTCCTTGCAACCTTTTTCATCTATACCAAGATTGGCCATAAGTTTGGATTTTCTGGTATGAGATTTTTTCGTTTGGCTAAGTGTGGAGATCGTAGTGAATAATTTTTAATTATAGAGAGCGTAGAGCCATTTCTCTATCAAGCCCTACCTTCTCCAGGATTAAAAAATATTTCTATCTTTTGTGCCCTGATATGAGCTTTGCATTCGTATATCATCGCTTCGAAGCGAGAGCCTCTTTGCTCTTTAAAAGAGACTTTAAAGCTTTGCAAATAGATTTTACTTCTGTCTTCTTTAAATCATTGAAGAGAGGGAAAGAGAGCTCTTGTGAATAAAACGTTTCTGTATTAGGAAAACGATCGACAACAGAGCCGTACTTCTCTTGGAAAAATGGATGGCGATAGAGGGGAATGTAGTGCACCTGAGTGCCAATTCCCATTTCCTTTAACTCCGCCATTAACGTAGCTCTTGTTGTGCCGCACGCTTCGAAGTCAATAAGAAGGGGACAGAGGTGATAAGTTGTATGAGGGTCTTCTTCAAGAGGTAGCATTTTAACATGGGGCAGATTCTTTAACTGCTCTCGATACAAAGTCACAAGCTGACGGCGCTTTTCACTAAAGGCGTCAAGACGTGAGAATTGACTCAATCCAAGAGCTGCTTGAAAGGATGTAAAGTTGTAATTTCCAGTAGCTTCTTGAACCTCATAATACCAAGGTCCTGGAACTGATGGGAGATCTTTTCCTGCAACAATACCGTTATTACGAAAACTTAAAAGCTTTTTATAAAGAACATCATCGTTGGTTGTAACCATTCCCCCCTCACCCGTAGTTACTGTTTTTGCCGGATGAAAGCTGAAAATTGTCATATCACTTAAATGACATCCTCCAACCTTTTGCCCTGTGGCATAAGAAGAGCCAATAGCATGAGCCGCATCCTCAATTACCACCGTTCTATGATCTTTAATCAAAAACTCTAACTTATCCATATTCACCGGAACACCCGCGTAGTGAACAGGAACAATGATATTGCGACCTCTTGATCTAGGAATATTAATAGCCTCTTCTAAAGATTCTAAGGAAATATTTCCCGTATCAGGCTCGATATCGGCAAGTGTTAACTTAGCGCCTAATTGCAGCGCACCGACAACAGTACCAGCAAAGGTATTAGCCGAGGTGATCACATGATCATGAGCGTCAACTCCAGCTGCATGATAAGTTGCACTCAGCGCTGTTGTCCCGCTATTAAAAACAACCGCATACTTCGCACCGCAATATGCAGCTACCGCATTTTCAAACTCTGTTACCTGCGGACCCCTTGTAATCAAATCCGAGCTAAAGGCTGCAGTCATTGCTTTGAGGTCTTCTTTGGAAATCGATTGCTTGGCGTAAGGGATAAATGCTTGCATGCGGGATGAGCCTTCTGTTTAAAAGTGATTGAGGCAATGATCCTTCATTTCGCTTTTATTCTTCAAGTGATATCGATTGAGCTTATCTGTAGAATCGGTGTATAAGATAGACAACCTAATATAATAGAACCTGAGCGTGGACTAGAAAGATGGAAAAAGATTCTTTTCAAAAATATCTCCAAACAACACAAGAATTAGCGATCCAAGGCGATCTCGATGCCAAAGTTCAGCAGAGAATTTTACACCTGGTAGAAGAAGAAGCTGGGAATTCTCATGGAGAAGAAGCTTTTGACGCTTTTTTTAAAGGTGAAAAAGCTTTTTATAATCAGCAGTACAAGCTGGCTCTTAAATATTACTCTCAAGCGCGCTCAGTACCCAATTTTCGTTTCTTCTGTCACCGAGCAACAGCACAAGTTTATAAAAAAAGCGGCAAGGTAGAAGAAGCTATCGATTTTGCTAAAAGAGCACTAAAATCGTGTCCAACAGACTTTCTTATGCTGAAATCCTTAGAAGAACTCTTGCGAAAAGATAATCAAGAAGGCGAAGCTAGCAAAATGCAGGCAAAGCTCGAACACTTAAGAGAGGGCCAAGCAGTATCCGTATCAGAGTCAGAACGTTTGCAACCCGTTGGATTAGGTAAAGATGAATTGGATGAGCTCTCAACTCTTTTTAACTTATCAAATGAAGAGCCAGAAACAGCCTCCTATATTACAGATATTGATAACGAAGTAGAGACGGATATGCTCTCATCCTCTGTTAATTTGACAGAAGATGAGGATCCACTTCTGTTTTCTGATGAACCTTCTGTACCGGAGTTCGAAGATGTGCAAGTCGACGGATTAGACGCTTTAGAAGAGTTAGAAGATTTTGAAGCAGGAGTCTTCTCTTTGGAAAGAGAAGAGGATGACTACTTCCAGCAAGAAGCCACAGGACAAGAAGGCGAGACTCTTGAAAAAAGGGTGGAGTCATTTCAAAAACATCAGTCACAGCTGATGTCTCAGTACGTTGAACGTGCACAGCCGAGAGAAGAGCTTT
>JBDQID010000096.1:0-6295 GCA_040264515.1 Chlamydiales bacterium | reverse complement strand
TTATGATACGGATTGGAATCTCTCCCGGATTTATTTATCCAGACGCTTCTCGAAGCTTTTTTGCAAAGAAAACGCTCTCTTTCATCGAAAACGATTTAGCTCGCTACTTTGCGCGCCTGAATCTTTTTCCGACCTTGCTACTTGATGTTAGCGAAGAGCTTCTTGAATCTTACATCAAAGAGATGAGCGGAATTGTCTTGCAAGGCGGAAGCGACATTTCTCCTGCATCTTATGGAGAAGAGTCTATCGATTCAGAAAAGTGGCCAGGAGATGTTTTTAGAGACCGTTATGAGCTAAAAGTTATTGATATCGCAATCAAAAATAGAATTCCCGTTTTTGGAATTTGTCGTGGCTGTCAGCTGATTAATATCTATTTTGGAGGTACCCTTTACCAAGATATTACCACCCAAAATAAAACATCGATTATACACCGCAATGCTGACGTGTATGATAGATTAACTCATAAAGTGGATATAACCTCTTCTGGATTTTTAACTGATTGCTATCCAGAAGAAAAAAAACTGAAGGTGAATTCGATTCATCATCAAGGAATAAAAGAGTTGGGAGAGGGGCTCGTTGTAGAAGCTACCTGTCCTGATGATGGCACTATTGAGGCGATTGCATGTTCAAAGAGCGCTGTTTTTGGTGTGCAGTGGCATCCGGAGTTTTCACATACGTTAAAGGGGGAAGTTGCTGATGCAACAGCTCTTTTAAACGGTTTTTTATCGTATTGTTATAAATAAAAAAGGTTTAGTCATAGCTATGAAAGTATGTAATCCAGCAAATACAAATTTGATAGAAGAGATCTCAGATGATACAGTCGAGACGATAAAAGTAAAATACGCCTCCTTAAAAAAAGGACAGCAAGAGTGGAAACAAACGCCTTTAAAAGAGCGCATTAGCTGCTTGAAGCGATTCAAAGAGCTTTTAAAACAAAATAGAGAAACGTTAGCGACTCTCTTAACCCAAGAAGTTGGAAAAACAATTAATCAATCCCGTGGAGAAATCTCTACCGCATGTTATAGAATCCAGTTTTTTTTAAACGAAATAGAACAGAGATTACAGCCTCAAGTTTTAAATGAACAAGGCTCAGTTAAAGAGATTTTAGAATTTGAACCATTGGGAGTGATTACTCACATATCCCCTTGGAACTATCCGTATGCTGTAGCGATGAATGTTCTACCTCCAGCTCTAATTAGTGGTAACGCTGTCCTATATAAACCGTCAGAATTCTCAACGCTTTCTGCTATTAAAATCACCGAGCTTTTGCATGAAGCTGGAATTCCAGAAGATGTACTGTCTGTTGTTTGTGGAGATGGGAAAATCGGAGAACAGCTCTTAGAATTACCTTTGGATGGCTATTTCTTTACAGGATCTGTAAAAACAGGGAAGTATATTTCAAAACGTACAGCAGGTAAAATGGTGCCCGTTGTTCTTGAGCTTGGAGGAAAAGATCCACTTTACGTTCGGGACGATGTTGAAGATATCTCTAAAGTCGCAGCATCTGCAGTAGATGGTAAGTTTTATCATAATGGACAAAGTTGCTGTGCTGTGGAAAGAATTTATGTGCACGAAGCCGTTTATGAGCAGTTTATTCATCACTTTGTTGAAAGAAGCAAAAGTTTGCAAGTAGGTGATCCTTTGGAAGAGTCTACAGATCAAGGACCGCTAACACGCACAAATCACACTCTATTTTTACAAGAGCTTGTGGATGACGCTTTAGCTAAGGGAGCGGAGCTTCTTGTTGGAGGAAATAGCGTCGAAGAAAAAAGCGGATATTTTGAGCCCACACTACTTGTAAATGTCACACACGAAATGCGTCTGATGAAAGAAGAAACGTTTGGTCCCGTTGTTGGGATTATGAAAGTAAGAGATGACGAAGAAGCGCTAACACTTATGCAAGATACAACCTTTGGACTAACGGCGTCCATTTTCAGTAAAGATATTGAAAAAGCAAAATTACTTTTAAAGAGACTTGATGTCGGAACAGCATTTGTTAATTGTTGCGAACGGGTAAGTCCTTATCTTCCATGGTCAGGACGTAGAGAGTCTGGAGTCGGAAGTACACTTTCTTACCTAGGAATACTCTCATTTGTGCAACCAAAGGGGTATCACGTCACGGAATAACATAGAACATGATGCAAATATAGTGGCACACACTACCCAAGAGTACAAAACAGTGCCAGATGGAGTGAGAAAATGAAAGTGTTTCCCAAAGATAAAAAATAGTTCCCGAACTATAAGCAATTCCCCCTGCAAACATCCAGCAAAGCGCCGTAAAGGAAAGAGCGTCCATTAAAGGAACAATAGCAACAAGAGCAATCCATCCCATTACAAGGTAAATCAGAACGCAAATGCGCTCAGAGCGGTCGTTATATAATATTTTAAGTGTAATTCCGACAAGAGCAAAGGTCCATACAATTGCAAAAAGAGTCCATCCCCAGACACCTCTTAGAGGTCCTAGAGTAAAAGGTGTGTATGAGCCAGCTATTAATAGGTAAATACAAGCGTGATCAACAATTTTTAATGCTTTTTTCCATGCGGGATTGCGACTAGCATGGTAACAGGTTGAAGCTGTGTATAGTAAAAGTAAAGTAGAGCCGTAAACAGTGCAGCTGAAAACATACCAAGCGTCGTTATAGAGGTAAGTTGTTGCAATAAGTGCTAGTAAGCCTATAGCGCTTAAAAAAGCACCAAGACCGTGTGTTAAGTAGTTTATAACCTCTTCAAGAGGTAATTGACCTGAAATTTCGCAGGCTTTTTTGGGGGGGGATAATTTTAGCATACCGTTTAGCTATAGCGGTTTTATCTATATTTTGTCATCTAGTGTTTAGTTATAAAAGTTCTTTAAATAAATTCAAGAAGTGGTTTTGAACGATTTCTAGACTTTATTTGAGATCAGACTGACGGTTTCTGAAGTTTGGAATTTTTTTTGTGCCTACAACAGCTCGGTCTCGAATTCAGACAGACGATGAGTTTACTTAAGACCACGGTAGTGGTATCTCTCAGGATCTCAAAGTTAAAAAAGAAGAGAGGTGCCACTGCCGCAGCACACTGTTCTTATTATCTCGTTCCAGCACTAAAGTGCTGGGCTAAAGAGAGAAATAACCACTACCGTGGTCTAAATAAAGTTATCACCTGCACAAATTTGATCTTAAACAATTACAGACATAAAAAAGTGCCAAACTTCAGAGACCAACGGCACTGAAAGTGCGGTAGGCCAGAGTAACGCCCTGGATATAGGCCAGTTAAAACTTCGTAGGCTGAAGGTCTGCAAGATTTGATGCGCTTTTTTACAGTTCAAAATCACCCCTTGATTTAACAGAAGAACTTATGCGACAGAGCCCTATTACTTCGATCCAGTTAAGTTAGATTATACCAAGATTGGCCATAGATTTGGATTTCTGGTATGACCTTTTCCCGTTTGGCGTTGCGTTCGATCTTGTTAATATGCCAACATTTACTACGATCTCCACGCTTAGCCAAACAAAAAAAACATACCAGAAAATCCAATCCTATGGCCAATCTTGGTATAAAGAATTCACCTTTAGTGATACTTGTTAGAAGCTTCCCTTAGATTCACTGGCTTCAAAGATCTGGGGATACTGTTCCCTATTGAAATACTTGGAGGGAAATTCTAGAAGAAATTTACTAAGAGAGTTGATTTCATTTGAAATTTTAATGGGTTTTTCTGCAACGACTTCAAGAGCGGGGTCTCTGAAGTCAAAGAAATAAGGGTGTTCTAGTGCTTCTGCCGCAGTGATTCTCTTTTCTGGATTGAAGGTGAGTAGACGGCGTAAAAGATCGAATAGCTCAGGTGGTGTATCAGAGGGAAGCTTTTTTCGGAATTCAGCGAAAGAGCCTCTCTCTCCTTGGAACTGAGAGAGAAACTTTAGAGCTCTACAGTTTGTTACAAAAGATAAATCTTCTTCAGAAGGAGAACCCAATAATTTTATTATGAGGGTCAGTTGTGATATATAATCTGTACCAGGAAAAAGAGGCTCTTTTGTAAGTAGCTCAGCTAATATGCACCCAATAGACCAGATGTCAATAGCTTTAGAATAGATTCCATTACAGAGCATAATCTCTGGTGCGCGATACCACCTTGTAACAACATATTGGGTAAGCTCCTCATCTTCCGCTTCTCTGGATAGTCCGAAATCTGCAATACGGATTTCACAATTTTGATTAACAAGGATGTTACTTGGCTTCAGATCTCGATGAAGAATGGATGCTGAGTGTAGATACTTTATAGCGCAAAGGAGTTGGTAGGCAAAAAATTTAATATGGGTTTTATCGAATTGTTGTTTGCTTTGTGTCACCTTATGAAGATTACTTGGAAACGCCTCTGTTAAGAGGTAGTAGTCAGGGGTAACTTGAGGGTCGTCGCTTGGAGGAGAAATATAGTAATCTTTTAGTTTTAAGATCAGAGGGTGATTGCATTTTTTTAAAATACGAAGTTCTCGGGAAAGTCGTCGAGTCTCAATAGGATTGGAAAAAGGGTCTATAATGCGTTTGATAGCGTCGAAAACACCTGTAGAAATATTATAAATACGAGCTACAACTCCATAGGCGCCTGAGCCTAATTTTTTTGACCTTAACGTAATGTGTTCATGGTCTAAATGAAATTGAATGCTTCCAATAGACACGTGTCTATAGAGAGTTTGTTGCCGAGAGGAATTTGTTAGAGAGCCTGTTCTAAGATAAAGATCTCCACCTACTTCAGTTTGAGAATGTTCACTTGTTGATGTGGGACAGCTTGTTAAGTTAGCCGCAGGAGAATTATAAGGTGTAGCTGTTGTATAACTAATGGATGAGCAGGAAAAGGAAGCCATAAAAAAAATCATTTGAGTTGGTTGAAAGGTATCGAGACAATATATATTTTTAACCTTATGTTTGCAATGAAAATTTTTGTTTATGTGGTGGTTTTGGTAAGATATGTAAGGTTTTGGCGATTTTGAGGAGATATATAAGGTTTTGGCGATTAAACGGCTGTAGCGAAATAATGAAGTGATATAGTATATGGCGATGTGTTGTATTACTAAAGTTTAGATGGAATTAATGGATTATTTGCTATTCTGTCGCATAAGTTCTTCAAGTAACTTCAGAAAGTGGTTTTGAACGACTTCTAGACGTTATTTAAGATCAGATCAACGGCACTGAAAGTGCAATAGCTCAGGGCAACGTCCTGGTTATAGGAGGGTTAAGGTTTTGTAGGCTAAAGGCCTGCAAGATTTGATGCGCTTTCTTGCAGTTCAAAATTCCCTCTGATTTTTTTTAAAACAACTTATGCGATAGAGCAGTAATGCCTAGTCCTAGAAGTTCTGTAAATAAATCTAGGGAGTAGTTTCGAACGGTTTTTATACAATTACTTTAGATTTAACGGTTTTAGATATCTGAGGGTAGCTTTTTCTAGGGAAATACTTCGAGGGGAACTGTAAGAGGAATTTAGTTAGAGTGTTAATTCTAGTTGAAACTTTAATGGGATTTTTCGTTTCTTGTTCAAGAAAAGGATCTTGTACTTCATTAAAATAAGGAAGTTGTAACGCCTCAGCTGCAGTGATTCTCTTTTCTGGATTGAAGGTAAGTAGGCGAGATAAAAGATCGATTAGTTCATCTGGTGTATCAGAGGGGAATTTTTTTATGAATTCACTGAACGTTCCTTTTTCTGATTGAAATTGAGAGAGAAATTTTCGCGCTCTAGGGCCTTTTATAAAAGAGAGTTCTTCTTCAGGAGGATAACCTAATAATTTTATAATTAGTGTTAGATGTGATATATAATCCTGACTTTGAAAAAGAGGCTTTCTTGTAAGTAACTCAGCTAATATGCATCCAACAGACCAGATATCAATACCTTTAGAATAAGACTTACTACAGAGAATCACCTCTGGTGCACGGTACCATCTTGTAACAACATATTCGGTAAGTACACCATCTTTGTCTTCTCGGGATAGTCCAAAATCAGCAACACAAATTTCACAATTTTCATTAACGAGGATGTTACAGGGTTTCAGATCCCGATGGAGGATAGATGCAGAGTGTAGATAATTTACAGCGCAAAGAAGTTGATAGGTAAAATATTTAATGTGTTGTTGGTTTAATGGTTGTCGGCTCTGTATGACTTTGTGAAGATCCGTTTGAAACGCCTTTGTTACAAGGTAGTAGTCAGGAGTTGTTTGAGGATCGTTATTCGGAGGAGAGATGTAGTGTTTTTTTAGTTTTAAGATAAGAGGGTGATTGCACTCTTTTAAAATGCGAAGTTCTCGAGAAAGCCGTAGGGTATCAATAGGATTAG
>JBDQID010000095.1:0-6332 GCA_040264515.1 Chlamydiales bacterium | reverse complement strand
TTTACATCAACAGGTAATTATAACCTGGTAGCTCCGGGCCACTTCTTGTTGTGGACTTTATTAAAGTTGTTGGTAAAATATCCGACTTTTGAATCGGATGAATTTCTATGAAATTGCAAGACAGCTCTCTTGAAAGCTACTATCATACAGCTAGCTTGATTTTTAAAGAAGAGCGCTACGAAGATGCTGCGGACGCTTTTCTTTTACTAACTTTCTTAAATCCGTCTTCACACTCTTTCTGGATGGGTTTAGCGTCATCTGAGCAGATGGCAAGTAGGGCAAATGATGCGCTAAAAGCTTATGCAATGGCAGCTCTTTTAGATGCTAAAGATCCATACCCTCATTTTTATTCAGCACAATGTTACGCCGATTTAGAAGATAGAGAAAATATGTTAGACTCTCTTGCACTAAGCGTTGAAATCGCAAAAGACCAGGATAGACACCTTATCTTGAAGCAAGAAGCTGAAGAAATTATACAAAGAGTTCAAAATGGATGAAATAAAGCCTCTACTAGATCGAATAATGAATGAGACACTAGGGCAGATTGAGGGTGAATATCATCATCCGTATATACCTTTTTCCGCTTTTTCAGGTTATTCTCGACAAGAAACTGAAAAAGAGATTGATACCCTTAAGCGTCGCCTTCAAAATGGCTGGTGCCTACTTAGAGACAAAGCCTCATCCAAAGAGTGTTGATCCAATCACTCTTATACAATAACTTCCTCAAATAAATGCAGGAAGTGGTTTTGAACGAATTCTAGACTTTATTTAGACCACGTTAGTGGTTGTTTCTCTCTTTAGCCCAGTACTTTAGTGCTGGGAAAAGATGAAAAAATCTCAATGCCACGGAAGTGCCATCTCTCAACTTATTCAAGTTAAAGAGGAAGAGACGCGCCGTTACCGTGCTCTAAAAACTATTTCTATAAGCCACTAAACAGGACTAAATTAAGAGTCGATCTCACGTTATTTTATTTTTCGTAAATTCTTTTTTTAAAAGGGGTGTTAATCAAATAAAACGCCTCTTTTGGAGAGGTGGCTCTCAAGAGAGGGTGTGGAGGTGTACTGTTCTGCATCGATATTATGCTTTCTAGCAGCTTCGATGAATTCTGGAATATCGTCTGTGTAAAAACAGTGCTCAGCAGAGCAGTTAGCAATACTTAAGGCGGCTTGAAAAATACCGTTGTCAGGCTTTACAGAACCCACTTTATACGACATAATGAAGTCGTCAAACCAATCTAAAACATCAAAGTTTCTTTCGATGTAGTTGTGGTGTATTTCGGAGATATTAGAAAGAAGAACAAGGCGAAAGCCTTTTTTCTTTAGCGCTGTGACAATAGGAGCAATGGAATGGTTTTGCCAAAAGATGTTGGTAAGAGCATGAATAATATCTTCTTGAGGAATTTTTTTATTGGCTCGTTGTAATAAATCCTCACAGAACTCTTGAGTTGTCAGCTCTCCTCTTTCGTAGCTTAGGCGTTGTTCTTGCTTGAAAATATGTCCGCGTAACTCTTTATCTTCAACTTGAAAAGCTTTTGAAAGTTGTCTATGAAGCCTCTCTTCGCTATAGTGAATCAGTACGTTCCCTAAGTCAAAAAAAATAGTTTCCACTTACCGCTCCTTGGCTCTGTTGGTAATCCAGAATTGGATATTAGGATATTTTTTTTCAATAGACTTAATCCATTTTGTGCCTTCATCACTGTCTTTAAAGAGCATAAGTGTTGTAGCCAGAGCGTCGGCTAATGTGCAGTTTGATGCACGTACATTGCTGCTTGCAATCGATGTAGAAGTCGGCTGGATTGCTTTGAGTGTTTTTGGATTAACGATATGAGAATACGTTACTTTTTCGCCTTTATCGTTTTCAACCACCCAGAATTGCCAGTAGTCTCCACTCGATGCTATCGCTTGGTCAAAAAGAGCAAGCGTTGCTATTGCATGCGACGGATCTGGGTTGCCAAGGTGGCTGATAAATACAGTCCAAGGGCGTCCTTGGGGATGCTTGCCTGCAGCTCGGATCTCTCCTCCCCATTCCACATAAACATCTCTAAACCCGCTTTCAACTAAACTCTCTGTAATAAGATCTACACAAAAACCTTTGGCAATGCCACCAAGATCAAGAGCCGTTTCGTCGTGCTCTTTATAGAAGATCCCATTGGAGAAATGGATGTTATGCCATCCGATAGCCGGAGAAATTGTCTCGATTTCTTCATCCGACGGCACGCGTCCACTCTCGAGCGTGCTCTTCCAAAGTTTATGTAGCGGCGCTACAGTTGGATCAAAGACACCGTCCGTAAGAGTTACGATATCAGATGTCAGGGCTAGAAGGTTTTCAAGCTTTTTTGAGATGCGAACCTGTTTATTCGCCTTGAGCTGATTGAGAGTTGATAGCTCAGAGCGGGGATTCCAATCGTTGTAAATGCGATCGACTTCGTCGAATTTCTCTTCTATTAATTGTTGAACCCTACTCCGATCTTCACTTTCAAGGCTCTTCCCTACAATAACCTTGTACGGAATTGTCATGGCAATGCCAGAAAAAACCGTTGTTTCGTTTTGCGGAGATTGCTGGCAAGATGAAAATAGAAAAAAAATTGCAATCAATAGATAACGCATTTCACTTCTCCCGACGCTTATAACTTTGAACAGTATTATATAGCAGCATTGCAATTGTCATTGGTCCGACACCCCCAGGAACAGGGGTGATGTAAGAGCATTTCTTTTTGACATTATCAAAGTCAACATCACCTACAAGTCGGTACCCTTTCTTTGCACTCTCATCATCGATTCGATTGATACCAACATCGATAACAACAGCTTCTTGCTTTACCATTGATGCTGTAATTGTATGCGGTCTGCCAAGCGCTGCGATAAGAATATCAGCCTGTTGGCAAATTTCAGCTCAGGTAGGCGTGTAGCTGTGCGCAACGGTGACTGTTGCATTACAAAAAGAAGCCTTTTGCATCAGTATCGCAGCTAAAGGCTTACCCACGATATTGCTTCTTCCAACAATGACGACGTGCTTACCCATAGGGTCGATATTTGTGCGCTTTAAGAGCGTTTGAACGCCGTGTGGAGTGCAAGGGAGAAATCCGTCATCATCACCAACGAGCATTTTTCCTACATTGATAGGATGAAAACCGTCGACATCTTTTTCCGGTAAGATAGCATTGAGAATACGCGAAGATGAGATCTGTTTTGGTAGCGGAAGTTGTACTAGAATTCCATCAATAGAAGGGTCTTCATTAAAGGCTAAAACTTCACTTAAGAGCTCTTCTTCACTTACTGTATCGGGAAGACGACGATCCACAGAACGGATTCCAATTTCTTCACAGCGGCGAGTTTTATTTCTTACGTAAATTTTTGATGCAGGATCATCTCCGACCAAAATAACAGCCAAACCTGGTTTACGTGTTGTAAAGGTAGATATTTCGCATTTGAGTTCTTGTTGGATTTCATTGGAGATGGCTTTACCGTCGATAATCATATGGCTCTCGCTTATTGGGGTCTAGGAAGGGTATAAGGGCGTCGTTTCTTTGGTCTTCGTTCCCATAGGGCTATGGGGAGAGTAAAGGCTGTAAAGCCGTATAGGGCGGTGTAAAGAGGAAGAATAATTAAATCTGCTAAGATCCATTTTAAGCTTAAAGGAAAAGAGGCGTCAAATAGATGGAGTAGAGCGAATCGAATGGCAGTCAAAAGAGTTGTAAAAAGAGCTGAAAGAACAGCCGTTGTCGTTAAGTGGTTAGCGTAAAAGAGCCGCTTGCTGCTGTAGAGGAGGTAGGTTGTCAGGCAAAAGCAGAGTGCTTGCAGGCCAAAGTCGTGGCTCGAGGATAAGAGGTCTAGAAAAAGACCGCAAAAAAACGAGACCCATAAGCAAGGAATAAAAGCTTTTTGATAGTAGCATGTGACAATAAGTGGTGCAAAATAACAGAGCTGCCAATTTGGAAAGAGAAGGTGCCCAAAGAGGCTCATTGTAATAGCAATAAAATAAGCAGGGAGTAGGGAGTGCTTTTTGCTGTTTTTTTTCATGCGTGGAGAGAAGTTAGTACGCTCCTTTGGAAAAAAGCATAACAGGAATCGTTTTAGCTATAATTTTTAGGTCAGTAAAGAAGTTGTGGCTATTGATGTATTCTAAGTCTAACTGGATACGGCGGGGATAGCTTGTATCACTGCGTCCTGAAATTTGCCAAAGACCTGTAACACCAGGGCGGATAGATAAGATTTTTGAAGCGTGATTGCCAAGGTGCTCTTTGATCTCGCTCTCAACCATAGCACGAGGCCCTACGACGCTTAGATCTCCTGTAAGGACGTTCATAAATTGCGGAAGTTCGTCAAGAGAGCTTTTTCTTAGGAAAGTACCAACCTTGGTGATACGTGGATCGCTTTTAAGCTTTTGGGAAGCTCTCCACTCTTCTTTAAGAGCAGGATCGTTACTTAGAAGTGTTTCTAGTCGTTGATCAGCATCGCAAAACATAGAACGAAATTTGTAGCAGTAGAACGGCTTAGCGCCTCTTCCGACTCTTTTATGAGCGTAGATGGCAGGACCGCGACTTGTAAGGCGAATCAGTAAGGTAAGGATAAGGAATAGAGGTGAGAGAAAAAAAAGAGCCGAAAGGCTAAAGAGTATATCGAAAAGGCGCTTAACGGGAAAGTGACGGATTTTGATCATTTCTGGCATCGTTGCTACAAGAAAAGAATGACGATCGAGGCTGCTCATACAACTCTTCCTAAAATTAAATCGATGATTTTTACACAAGCATAACTCTATCTCGCAGGTCGAAACAAATCAAGAAAAAAAAGGATTGTACAGCTCTAGCCATATAAGTTCTTCAAATAGATTCAGGAAGTGGTTTTGAACGACTTCTAGACTTTGTCCAACGGACGTTATTTAAAGAACTTTTGCGACTAAACAGTACTGTCTTAATTCAAAAGTTTCTTTAATGGAAATCAGACCAACGGTCTGAAAGTGCAACAGCCTAGGGCAACGCCCTAGGTATAAGTTAACGTGAGCTCGACTCTTAATTTAACCTAGCACTTTAGTGCTGGGGCTGAATTTTGGCACTTTTTTTGTGCCTACAACAGCTCGGTCTCGAATTCAGACAGACGATGAGTTTACTTAAGACCACGGTAGTGGTCGTTTCTCTCTTTAGCCCAGCACTTTAGTGCTGGGAAAGATAGAAAAAAATCTATGCCACGGTAGTGGCATCTCTCAGGATCTCAAAGTTAAAAAAGAAGAGAAGTGCCGCTGCCATGGCACACTATTCTTATTATCCCGTCCCAGCACTAAAGTGTTGGGCTAAAGAGAGAAACGACCAATACCGTGGTCTAAAAACTATTTCTATAAACCAGTAGACAGGGCGGAATTAAGAGTCGAGCTGACGTTAAGTTAGTGAAGCCTGCAGGCTGAAGGCCTGCTAGAAAGCACATCCAATCTTGCAAATCTTCAGTCTGTGAAGTCTTAACTGTCTTACAACTAGGGTGTTGCCATATGTTATTGCACTTTCAGGCCGTTGGCCTGATTTTCATTAATGAAACTTTTGAATTAAGGCACTAGGAGGTGCGGTTGATCACTTTCTCTGCAATGAATTCTAAAACATCCGTCTTTGCATCGATCTCTTTGAGAACGGAGAGGGCGGATTGACAGTGATTCATAGCGCATTTGCGAGCGGATTCTAGTCCCAGTAGCGAGACGTAAGTGATCTTATCATTAGCAATATCGGAGCCAGCTGGTTTGCCTAATTGCTCATCATCAGCTGTGACATCTAAGATGTCGTCAACAATTTGAAAGGCAAGGCCTATTTCATTGCCGTATGTTTGTAGCTTGTTGACAACCTCTGCTGGTGCATTGGCAACGATAGCTCCGAATTCAACGGATGCCGAGATCATGGCTGCAGTCTTTCTAGCGTGAATCTGTTGTAGAGTTGCAAAGTCGATCGGTTTGCCTTCCGACGTAAGATCCATTACCTGCCCTCCGATCATTCCCAAGCTACCAGACCTTTGAGCTAGAATGGAGGTTAATTTAATCCGCTGTGTATCCAGCAAGCCGGGACTTGTAGAAAGTAGGGCAAACGCTTGTGTCAAAAGATAGTCTCCAGTAAGAACAGCGTGCCCTTCAGGAAAGGTTTTGTGCAGTGTCGGCTTGCCTCTTCTTAAGTCGTCATCATCCATACAGGGAAGATCGTCGTGGATAAGTGAGTAGGTATGTACGAACTCCAATGTGCAAGCCGGTTGCATGGCAAGCTACCATGTGCTGCCCAGCATTTCAGCTGTAGCGAGCGTTAGAATCGGGCGCTGGCGTTTACTTGGAGCTAAAAGGGAATAGCGGGCAGCTTCGAAGAGAA
>JBDQID010000094.1:0-6336 GCA_040264515.1 Chlamydiales bacterium | reverse complement strand
TTTTAAGCAGACAAACTTTCAAACCTGGTATTACTAATGTTCGGATTCCTCTTCAATATGCACTTCCATGGGCCAAAGAGGATTTCTCAGGGAGCAACTTTATAATTTTATCTGATTTGCAAAATGAAATTGACAATACGAGATTCATTCTCTCATCAGAATTTTGAAACCAACGGAACCATCCATGCTAAAAACTCATTTCGATGCTATCGAAGCAAGCCTTATCGCAATTTCCAAAACAGTCTCACATACAGGGCACTCTTTACATAAAGGGTTACCAAGAGAGTTATTTTTACAAGATTTTCTTGTAAATCATGTCGGCAAGGGAATCGGAATTGGAACAGGAGAAATTATTGACTCAGAATCTCAACCCGGTGCAAAGCGTAATCAAATAGATATTGTCCTTTACCACGAAGGGTTTCCTAAACTGCACTTAAAAAATGATATCAACTGTTTTTTCGTAGAATCTCTTTTTGCGGCGATTGAAGTTAAATCTAATTTAACAAAACAGGGGTTCAGAAAATCCCTAGAGGCTGCAATAAATCTCAAAGCTCTCACACCGCATGTCACACGCATCATGCAAGCTGGGTACACTCCTCCCAAACCTCTTGGATACAAAAAGGTATAAAATATCAGCTTATGAATGGTTCGTTAAATGTAAGCAGATATATAACGTTAGTGTAGATTATGGAAATATTCATAATCTGCTCTATGGTAGATTACAAACATTACCACAATGATTCTCGTAACCTTTCCCTCATATAAAAAGATAAAAGAGGAGGAGGTTTTATTTGTCGTTGCCCGCGCCGAGCGCTCGGAAAGGCTGCTCGGCTCCGACAATAAAATTTGCGTGCTACGCAGCAAAATTTCATTGTCGAAGCCCAAGAACATTATGTATTTAAGACGTTCTTTACCCAAAAAGTGTTACCTATGTCAGTGTGTTATTTACCTATGTCAGTGTGTTATTTACCTATGTCAGTGTACAAAAGTGTTACCCTTGTCATTAATCGTACAAGTCTAAAAACCATTTCCATAAACCACTAAACAAGACTAAATTAAGAGTCGAGCTCACGTTTTATAAGAGAGGAGATGTGACAAAAAAAAAGCTAACCACTTGAAGTGTGGTTAGCAATAGAAAAATACGGAAGAGGTAGGATTCGAACCCACGGTCCCCGTAAAGGGACTTCTGTTTTCAAGTCTGATTTTAATGATTCTCTATGAAAGCTAACGACTCCTAATGATAGCCCACATGGGCACCTGAGGCAATTTCTTCTTTCCTTGCGTTACGCTACGTGCCGTCATCTTTCGCTCCCAAGTGTACCATTTTTGTACCTTTTTATGGAGAACTCATTTCACATTTCTCGGTAATATTTCAATGCTTTTGAGTCTCTGAACCCCCACCACAAGCGTAAAGAAAAAATTATTTATGGTGTCACACCAATAATAGACTGAACAATGATATCGGAATGTGTAAGAGGCAGGTAAGCATGGGAAGAACCTTCTAATACTGATAATTCACTTTCGTCAGATGAACATAACTTTAACTTTTCACGCTGAAGATCCACCCACCTTTGGCCAATTTCGTCTGAAGTCAACACTCTCACTGGGTGGCTCAACTCGCTTCCTTCTAGGGATTGATTATAGGAAAGCCATTGCTGGCTTTCGCGACAGTAGGTTTCATGCCAATGCCTTTTAGATGCCTTGAGCTCTGGCTCTCTTTCCCTCTCGTTGACTAATGGACTTCGAATATCTCCTACGGGAGTGAAACGCAAGCTACTGGGAAGGTATTCTCCTACTGTTCGAGTGGGGCCGTAGATTTGCCCCACATACTTAGGAACAGACATACCCCTATCAGGTGGGGCATCAATAAGCACTTGTCCTACGACATGGTCTGCATGTCGCTTTGCATAAAGCTGATCAATAGTTCCACCTAAAGAGTGCCCAGCAAGAATTATGGGCCGCTTATCCAGTCCAAGTCGTCTTAGCAAGTCCTCCATATTGCCTACTTGTCTGGCCTCCGTAGGCTCTTCTGTATCCCTATCACTAAAGCCCATCCCAGGACGGTCAATAGCAATGCTTCTAAATCCTCTTGCAGCAAGTTCCTTTTGAACCTTTGCAAATGTAGAAGCGTTTCCTCCTAGACAATGGCTTAAAATGACTACAGGTTTGCCTTCATCAGGCACTTCAGGACCAGCTGAATGAATATGAATATTAAGGCCATCACTAAGCCTTATAAATTCATGGCCTGTACCAAGTCGCTCTTGAAGCTCTTCTACTTCCTTTGTGCTTTTTCCTTTCACAGAATGCAAAGCTTCAAATTTAGAGTGGTACTCTTCTGCGAGTTGAAGACCTTTCTGGATATTTTTAGCATGTGCTTGTAATACAGCTCGCCATTTTTCGGGCTTGGACTTAGCTATGGACATGTCAGGAGTAAGAAATTGATAAAGCGTTGTTCGACTTGAGTCTTTGGGGTCGTATGTAGACAATGCATCAGCACTAGCGTTCGCACACTCCAAAACGGCTACTCTCAAAGAATCAAAATCTTCAGAAAAATCAAATGCTGTAGTCTCAAGAACCGCTTTAGCTCTTTCAGGTTCTAAGAGGGCACATAGTTCTGGGAGATGGGAGCAGCTATCTGGAACTTCAACATTTTCGCCAGAGGCAGCAAGCACCAAGGCTCTTCCCAATACATGATATGGATCACTACTCTCAAGTTCAGGCTCTAAAAGCGCTTTAGCCCTTGTTTCAAGAAGATCTTGCCAATCTTCTAAACTTAGTTCACCTAAGTCAAACCCTTCTCTTCCCTCCGGAAAAATTTCAGGAGTCAGCGTCTTGTAAAGAATTTCATGATGTGAGTCGGCAGGATAATAGGCATGCTTTTCAACCCCACTCATACAATGGTGGAGTTCCGCTCCAATGTTTTTATATTTACTAAGCTGTGTTGGATCAAAATTTAAATCATCGGGAGCTAGGAGTAGGTGAATTTGAATATGCATTTTTAAAAGGTCTACTTCAACATTCTGGTCAAAGTCCTCGAGAACTTTTGCAACCTCCTCCATCTTACCCACGATATTAAAAGCATGATACTCTTCATAGGCATATTCTAGTGCTTCAAAGTTATTATTTTCCTTTGCGTAGTGGAGAAATTGATCTGCGGCCTTCATGAGCCACTCTTCAGGGGAAGACTGACAACTGTCTAAAAGAGAACTTAAGACCATTTTGGCCTTACCCACGGCGCCTCTATTAAGCAAGTTCTCAAATATCGCAAACTTATCCGCATCCCTCTCTAAAAGTTCAACAAAAGGTTTGATGAATGCTTTGGATCCATTTGTTTCCAAAATTTGTGCCGTAAGTTCCTCCGTTTGGATACGCATGACTAAATCAACGGGCAAAGGTTCAAATAGGACGGCAAAGCGATCAAAGTTTTTGCTTTTTATGGCTTCGTCAAATTCTCTTTGGATGTAAAGAGGGTCTGGATAAAACCCACCCAAGAAATGTTTGAGAGATCCATGGCTTTTATCGATATCTCCTACAACAAACTTTTTCCAGTACCGTTCAGCAACTTTTCTTTTTTCTGCAAGGTCCTCGCTTTCGCTACCCTTTATCAACTTCTGATTTTCCTCTAACATTGATTGAGTTCTTGTATCGAGGGCTTCTTTAGCAGACTTTGGAGAATCTGCAAGCAGAATATCTGACATTTCACGAGAAATGAACCTTTCAACATCAAAAGGTTGATTTGAAAGGATAATGATAGATGACTCCGATTCGGGATAGTTCACCATTAAAGATCCAAAACCTCCAACGGCACCATTCTTCCAAACTTCAGGTTCAGCTGATTCAGTAGACAGATTCCACCCTAAAGAACAGCTATAATCTGGTCGAAAATCTTGATAGTGTTCACTAACTCTACCGGAGAATTCTGTTGGCAAAGATAGGCCTACAGTCCCCACAAGCTTACTCAAGTCTTCCGCTGTGGAACAAACCCCTCCAGATGAATAAGCCTCTTCTGGTGGGTCCAATTGGCCTTTATCAATATCAACGACTTCTTCGCCTGTCCATTGCATAGCAGAAGGTAAGGCAGTTGAAGTCGTTCCCATGTAGCTGGAATTCTCCAATCCTTTTCGAGAAAAAAAGAGGTTGACCTGGTTTTGGAATGAGTCCTCTGAGACTTGTTCAATCATTTTTCCGATAAGGTGATAGCCAAAGTTACTATAGCTATACTCGCTCCCTCCTCTGATATGGCGGTTTAAAACCATCGATATCACAGCTGAAGGGTCAAGTGGTTTACTAATGTCACCATCCTTAGCTTCCATCAATTGTTTTCCATACTCTTCGAATCCTGGCAAACCCGATGTATGATTTAATAGATCGAGAAGAGAGACCGTCTTCCATGTTTCTAAAACTTCAGGATCAGAGGGCAGACAATCACCCGGAAGAAAATCGGTTATTTTTACTTGAGAGGGGTCTCTAGCTTCTCCAAACTTTCCAGATGCAAGCAAGTCTAATGCAAGCATTCCAGTGATAGGTTTAGTAAGAGAGCCTATAGGGAAAGGGGTATCAGCTGAAACTGGAGGCCCATCTTCTTTAGTTGTTCCATACCCTTTTTGTAAGATGACCTTTCCCTTTTTGTAAGATGACCTTTCCCTTTTCAACCACCATTACAGACCCTTGAAAACCGCGCTGAGCACAGTAATCTTGTAGTCGCTTATCCATAAGAGCTGTTTTTTCTGACATCTCTGGCTTCTTGCGTCTCACTCTTTGTAGAGTTTGAAGCCCTATTTGGTCTGTTTTGAGTATTGGGTGAGATGAGACATGTGTTACTGAAGGTATGTGCCTTAAAGCATTCGAAAGCTCATTAAGGTTGGCGGGTTTTTGCTCGAATGCTCGCTCCAGTAAAATTCTAATTGTTGCGACATCCCCTTGATCTTTAGTGACTATTGAGTATCGATTTGCAGCCCCCCTTGTTGTCTGGAGATCAAACTCATACACTCTACCCTCGGTAGAAATTTTTAGGTGATAATCACCACCTCCTAATGACATAAAACTCCCTGTGAGTTCTAATCGCTATCGCGACTATCTTTACTAATTCTTAATACAAAAAATCCATTTTGTATAAATACATAAACAAAATGCACTCATTGTGATTATAAAGTATTTTATAAATTAAAATCCACTGAATAGACGATGATCAAAAAGCTATTTGACTAAATCAGGCCCCGTTTTAAAGAATGACACATCTTTTGCCACCACTGTATCAAATTCTACTTCCACCATTCGATTCAATGGGTTGACAATATTGCTAATAAACCACTCATTCCAGGCTTTCTCGTTATGGCCCAGATATTTACCTACAAAACGTTTCAGTCGAGCGACATCGCACGGCCAAACAGCTGCCACTCCTCTAATACCCACATGACGCAAAATTCCCCCTTCTAAGTCAAAATCTACAATCGACAGAGCGCAACGGGGGTTGTTCTCCAAGCGTTGGATGAAGCTATCCGTATCAATTCCAAACAGCCAGATTTTTTCTTTCTCATACAGAAACCATAGGGGAGAAGAACAGGGTCCATTTTGAGAAGAACTTGCTAAGTGAGCCATAAGAGGCTTGTCAAGGACATCTGCTACTTTAAAATCGCTCTGTATCAACTTCATACACACACCTTTCACTCGATAAGGGGTCATTTTGTTTTCTCAAGGTCTTATAGCTCAATGAACTTCAACCTTAGCACCAACTCCAATCGTTTCATATAACCATTTTGCATCAGACAATAAAAGCCTTACACAACCGCCACTTGAAGGTTCTCGGTTTTCAAACTTCTTATCCCATTCTTCTACAAGGGGTGAATCGCCAAAAATTTTGCTATGCAATCCAATACCACCATTAAATTTTGTCATGTAGAAGTAGGAGATCGTTGTTCCATTAATCTCTGCTTGGCAGTCTTCAATTTTTTCATAGGTTTTAAAAGAACCTGCAGGTGTGGGTGTGTCCGCTTTTCCAGTCGAACATGGCATCTCTTTGATAAGAGCCCCTTTTTCGAGAACTCGCACAAGTTGTTGTTGTAGGTCTACTTCAATGCGGATGCTTTCTCCATCAAAGACAGCGGAAGAAGAAGCCATTTCTACTTCAGATACTTCTGCAGACATATTCGCAAAGGGAGTAACAAACAAGCAGAAAAATAAGATCGCTTGTGTAAACCGAAAAAATCTCATAATGAACCCATTGAATATCCTTGGCTTCTGCATTCTTTGGATTGATAGAATCCGTCTGCTACATAAACGCTCTCCAAAAGGATCTTATGTTAACTGAAATACAGATAAATCTTAAATGATTTCAAA
>JBDQID010000093.1:0-6419 GCA_040264515.1 Chlamydiales bacterium | reverse complement strand
CATATAGGTAATAAGACCCTCTCGCCCTTCATTACCCATGTCAATACCTTCATAAAGGCCTTGGGCTACGGACATTGTTCTAGAGGAGGAAAAGCCGTAGTGTCGACTCGCTTCTTGTTGCAAAGTTGAAGTAATAAAAGGCGCAACAGGATTGCGTTTTTTCTCTTTTTTATCAACGCGATCAATGGAGAAGTCACCTTGACGCAGCCGAGTGGCAAGAGTTTCTGCTTTTTCCTGGTTATCAACTAAGTAGACATCCTTACCCTCAACCTGTTCTTTTTCAACTTTAAGGCCATCAACAGTATGTAAATAAGCTGAAAAGGACTTCCCTTCACTCTTAAACTCGACGTCCAAGACCCAATATTCAACCGGATTAAACGCGTCTCTCTCGCTCTCTCTATCAACAACAAGCTTCAAAGCAACAGACTGCACTCTTCCGCCAGATAAAGAGCCCTCTCCAGCCCTTCGGCCTTTTTGAATACGACGTGCAAGAATAGGGGAAATTTTATAACCCACAATACGATCGAGTAGGCGGCGAGCTTGCTGAGCATTTACTAAGGAGATATCAATCTCACCTGGATGATCCAAAGCTTTCTGTACAGCATCTTTTGTAATCGAGTTAAAAGTAGCACGTTTTATAACAGTATCAGGTGGAAGTAGGGAGGCTACATGCCATGCAATAGCTTCTCCCTCTCTATCGGGGTCAGGGGAGAGGTAAACGGTTTCGCACTTCTTAGAAGCTTTAATAATCGCCTGCATAACCTTTTTCTTATCCGGAAGCACCTCGTACTGAGGATCAAAGGTACCACCCTCGATATCAATTCCGAATCCAGTGGAGGGAAGGTCTCTTACATGACCAAGAGATGATTCAAAAAGGTAGTCATCACCCAAAAACTTCTTCAAGGTCTTCATTTTCGCAGGTGACTCTACAATAATTAATGCTTTAGCCTTTTTAGCCATATTTTTTTACCGAACCGCTTTTTTTCTAAATAATTTCCCAGGAAACTCTTTTACTCTCTTCTTAAGGACCAAACACATCAAAAGAACGTTCAATTTACTTACAGGTAATTGTGTTATCGTCACAAGTTCGTCAATAGTTAACTCTTCTGCCGGCATTTGATCAAGAAGATATTGCTCCTCAATCTCCAATCGTGGCCCAAAGTTTGTATCTAAATTCTCTATTTTAGCACAAGAGAAGAGATCTTCGAAATGATTGACCACATCTTCTGCTTTTTCAATAAGTACTGCTTTACCTTCTTTAATTAAAAGGTGATTGCCGCTAAATGATCCCGTATCCGCACGCCCAGGAATAGCAAAAAGCTTGCGACCTTGCGCAAGCCCCCGGCGCATTGTAATCATCGCTCCGCTTTTAAGCGGCGCCTCGATCAATAATGTTCCAAGTGTCATACCACTAACAATACGATTACGCTGAGGAAAATGCCTTCTATCCGGTGGCGTCTTCATAGGCAGCTCACTTATCAAAGCGCCTCTCTCTACAATTTCCGCTGCAAGGTCTCTGTTTTCTGGAGGATAGAGCTGGGAGAGCCCAGAACCAATAACAGCAAGAGTTCTTCCGTTCGCAAGAGCTCCCTGGTGTGCCCGAGTATCAACACCCCTAGCTAAACCACTTACAACAGTATAACCGTATTGCGTAAGCTCTCGACTTACACCTTCCGCTATCTCCAGCCCATAGATGGTAGCAGCTCGCGTACCAACAACTGCGATACTACGCTCGTCTTGCTTATGTAAACTGCCTAAGACATAGAGAATATTAGGATGATCGGGTAGCTCGAGCAACCGCTTTGGAAAACGACTATCAGTATAAGCAACAAGTTCTACACGGTAATTATTCGCCATCTCAAGATCTTCTCTCCATGCATTACTTTGATGACGACGAGAAAAACTTTCTACGATTTTAGAACCGAATCCTGGAAGCTCAGCTAAAGCTTGTGTATCAGAAGAAAAAGCCGCCAGAGCCGAACCAAAATGGTGAATAAGCAGTCGTATCTTGACAGCACCGAGTAAAGGGATATGAGAGAGTGCCAAAAGGGCCTCGAGCTCTTTCAAAATTAGCCTCTATATTATTGGCGGGAATTTTAAAAGTGTATCGGCTTACTCCATTTTATGTCGATAGCAGAATCTTTAACCAGAAGGATCGTGATAAAAAACCATTGCAGATATAACAACACCCCGTAAAAATTGTTTTTTACGCACTCAATCTCAAACTTATCCAAAAAACAATCTGTTTTTAAAAAACAAAATTTACGCAACTAAAAAAGTAAAAAAGTTTCTATTGTTTTAATCTGCGCCACAACCATATAAAAAAAATTTACTCTAAAAATACCTACTAAGGATTACTTCATGTCTTGCCCTCTCACCTGCTCTTTTCCCAAATTTTTCTGCCTTTTTAAACAGGGTAACGATACCGCAGATCAAACATCTGAATACGTACTCTTAAAGCATACAACAAAAAAAACCGAGGCACAAAGATACACGATCCGTAAAGGAGAGAGTAAAAGCTCTTGTTCAGGAGAAGAAAGCAGTCTTGAAAAAGAACGCGCTGCTAGAATCTTCGCTGAACACAAACTAAACTATCTAGCACATGAAATCCGCAACGCTGTTGGTGGTGTACTGGGAAACATAGAATTTTTACAAGATTCCGTAGACAACTTAAAAGGATCACACCCACATCTAATACGTGAATTAATTCCTCTTAAAGAAGGTATCGATTCTTCACAAGAGTCCGCTCTTCTCTTAGAGCACATTACAAACAACACTTTAGACATTCGTAAATCAGAAGAAGGGAGGCTAACTTTAGACATGCAAGCAGTGCGTATTGATAAATTCTTAAGAAGAATTCAACGCTCTATTCTCCCAAAATTCAAGCAAAAACCAGACATCGATTTTATACTTCTAGAAACCTCAAAAAATATCCATTGCAATATTGATCCTTATCGCCTCTCTCAAGTACTTACCAATCTTCTTTCAAATGCAGTTAAATTTACAAATGAAGGGCGTGTTACCCTAATTTTTCAAATCCAAGATAATTTTCTACAATTCACTATTAGTGACACAGGCGTTGGCATCAGTCCAAGAGGACAACGTAAACTATTTAAAGAGTTTAGCCAAGTATCTCCAACAGAGTCTAGAGAAAAAAAAGGAACGGGTTTGGGACTATTCCTTTGTAAAAACCTTGTGGAGCTAATGGATGGGACCATTGAATGCCAAAGTGAGCTTGGAAGCGGCTCTAACTTTACGATTCGCCTTCCCTATATTCCAACAGAAGGAGAAAGTAAACCTCCCGCCGTCAACTACGAAGATCTCGCATGTAGACCTCTTTCAGCACCATCAAAGCTCTCTTTGCGCGCAACAAAGTCATTTCATTTAAGTCCAAGGGCAAGGGCAAGGGCAAAAAGAATACCCCCACAAGAAGAGTGGCCATATTTTTTCAATAAACGTGTTCTTGTTATAGATGACTCCCCATTAAATCAAACCCTACTAAAGAAGCTATTCACCCTCTTTGGATTTACTGTAGACCTAGCAAGCAACGGAAGAGAAGGTATTGATAAGCTCCAAATAGAGGCTTATGACCTTATTACACTCGACTCTCAAATGCCTGTCATGAGCGGAACTGAAACTTGCCAATGGATAAAAGAAAGTGAAGAGTTCCAAAATATTCCTGTTCTATTTATAACTGGGGATTCTGCAATCGATACAGAATTAGCAGATAAAACCCTTACAAAACCAATTAAAAGATCTATTTTACTATCTACCCTTAAAAGTATTTTCGAACAAGAAAGTTCTACTGTACTACGTGCTTAATCTAGATAAAATCTTTTATTTTTTTCATTCTTTCAAAATAAGATAAAATGTTTTACAGTCTCATACTGCAGACAATCTAAAAAGATAAATCATTCGTATATATAGAGCTCATTAAATCATGATAGCGAAACATCCTAAAAGTTTATACACACTATTTAGCACCGAAATGTGGGAGCGTTTTAGCTTCTATAGCATGCAATTTCTACTCGTCTTATATGCCACAGCAAAGCTATCTGAAGGCGGCCTTGGCTGGTCACATCAAGATGCACGTGAAATTTACGGTCTTTACGTACTCGCTGTCTATTTAACTCCTATCATTGGAGGCTATTTTGCCGATAAGATCTTAGGGCTGCAACGCTCTATTCTTCTTGGAGCTACTTTAATGATGCTTGGTCACTTCATGATGGCGTTTAATCAAGTTTGGACATTCTATGCAGCTCTTAGCTTGCTTGCCCTTGGTAATGGTTTCTTTAAACCGTCTATCTCTTCGGCTGTTGGCCTACTCTATGACGTTGACGATCCCAAGCGCGACGGAGGCTATACGATCTTTTATATGGGCATTAATATCGGAGCTTTTTTTGCTGGTATTATCGGAGGATGGCTTCAAGTCTCTTTTGGGTTCGATGCAGCCTTTACTATAGCAGGCGTTGGCATGGCTATTGGGCTCATTACTTTTTCAATTGGAAAGAAAAAACTCCCTTCAAAAACTGCAACAGCACAATATCGCTCTCAATCAAAAAAAAAGAGCTCCCAACCAAGGCTAACTTCTTTAGAATCTAATAAATTAACAGTTGTTGCTATTTTAACACTCTTCTCCTTTCTTTACTTTGTTGCGTACTGGCAAATAGGAGCCACGCTTGTATTTTATACAGAAGAGTTCACCGATAGAACTTTCGCTGGATGGGAGATCCCATCCGCTTGGTTCTTATCACTCAACGCCCTATTTATTATGCTATTTGCACCTTTTATAGGAAAAGTTTGGGAAAAGTTTGCTGCTGAAAAGAGAGAGCTTTCCACAACCTTTAAAATAAGCTTAGGCTTTCTAATCACAGCTGCTGCCTACGGCTCTTTGGGATTCTTTAGTCAAGGCCTGCAAACCGGTGGTGTTGAAAAAGTTGGAATGTGGGTGGTCGTTCTATTCTATGCTCTCTACACTTTGGGTGAGCTCTGCATAGTTCCTGTAATGCTCTCTTCCGTGCGCCTGCTGGCACCAGAAGCTTACCTCTCTCGTGTTATGGCACTCGTTTTTCTTGCCATCGGTCTTGGAGGCTACGCAAGTAGCCAAGTAGGTTCATTCTATGACACTCTTGGTCCGTATCAAATGTTTATGGCTTTATCCCTCTTAATGTTTTGCACTGGAGCTGTGATGTTTCTCTTAGAAAAAAAACTCACAGCGATGTGCAGTAATTTACCAACAGATGAAAGTAGCCTTACTCAAACAATCGATGAACTGCCAGCAGAAAGCTAACATCCAAGCTGCGCTACTACGCTTATCAAAATTGACTCTTCTACTGGAAGACCTTTCCACAGCAGCTACCACTGCGCTGAAGTTTGGCACTTTTTTTTGTGCCTACAACAACTCGGCCTCGAATTTACACAGACGATGAGTTTACTTAAGAGCACGGTAGTAGTCGTTTCTCTCTTTAGCCCAGCACTTTAGTACTGAAGAAGGTAAAAAAATCTATGCCACGCTCGTGGCATCTCTTAACTTCTTCAAGTTAAAGCAGAAGAGAACTGCCGCTACCGCGGCACACTGTTATTATCATCCTCCCTCAGCACTAAACTACTTGTACAAAGAAAGTTACAGCCACTGCCGTGATCTAAAAACTATTTCTATGAATCCGCAAACAGGACTAAATTAAAAATCGATATCAAGAACTATTAAAGTTAACTATAATACTAGTCAGAAAACAGAAGCTCACTACAAATATCTAGATTAATTTAAACTAAGAATTTAAAGGCCAAACATAAGGAATTATTGCCGTAGCAATAATAAGTAGAAGTAAACTCAAAGGTGCGCCTACTTTAAAGTAGTCTGTAAACTTATAACCCCCTGGACCATAAACAATAGTATTTGTTTGGTAACCAATAGGAGTCATAAAAGAACACGATGCTGCAATTGCAACTGTTACTGCAACAGCTTTTAAAGAGTCAGGACTTGTATAACCTGCAATACGAACAGCTTGTGCTGCAATAGGGAAAATCAGCAACGCTGCTGCATTATTAGTAATCATCTCGGTTACAACAAGAGTTGTTATAAAAATACCAGCTATCAAAAAATGCGGCTCACTCCCCACCACTGCAATTAAGCTATGACCAATAAGCGTGGCAACACCCGTTGCTTGAAGCGCGTTTCCAAATGCAAAAGCGCTTGCAATCAAAACCAATAAGTTCCAGCGAATGCTTTGACGCGCTTGACGAATGGAAATAAGGCCCGTAATAACAAAGAGCACAGCTGTTGTAAGCGTTGCAATCATCATTGGGACACCAAGCGTTGCTGCCAGAATCATCAACGCCAACATCACAATCACAACCCCCCCACGCATCGGGTCATAAAGCGGGAGCTTTTCTGTATATTTAATGTAGAAAAAATCATT
>JBDQID010000092.1:0-6442 GCA_040264515.1 Chlamydiales bacterium | reverse complement strand
TATTGAAGGTTTGCTTCACTTTTTGTTGTCCAAGAAAAGCAGAGCTCTTCGCTGTCAGGTTCATTCAAAAGTTTGATCTGACTGCTTTTAAGTTCTCTTTTAAAGAGTTCTTTGTTTTTTTCTTCTTGGCTTTGGCTCATTTTTTTTGTGACGCTTCGATAAGAAATTGGTTAGTTTGTGCAGCAGCTGTTAAGAAAAGTAACTTTTCAATTTCAAGATTCAGCTTTCTTAGTGCTGTCTGAGCAGTTTCTTTCTCGTTTGCTTCTCGGCGAATACGGTAGCTACGTCTGTCCATGGAACGAGAATAATAATCTAGGAGTGGAGATAAGATGTATTGGTAGGCAATCTCTTCTTCTAGTTCAACCTCTAAGAGTGCTTGTTCACCGGTTGATAAAAGATCCGGAGCTGTTTGTGTTGTTTCTATTTGCTCTTGTAGAGAGAAAATCTCTTCGAGAAGACCCTCGCATATCGCCATGCAGCTTTGTAGGCTCTTAGCCATTCTATTTGTAGCTTCTGCCACAGCGAGAGTATCTGAGGAGCAGGGAGGTGCGTTATGGATAATCCCGTTTATTCTTCCTTGGATATCGTATTTATTTTTTAGTACCTCTTTTTCTAATATATCTAGCGGTTTAAAAGGGACGCCTTTTATCGGTAATCCACCGATTGTAGCATTATAAAAAGTGTGCTTGCTATTTTTCGAAACAAAATCCGTGATCCAGTGCGCCTCTGTTATCCATTTCCAGTTTGTTGAGCAGCCTTCATATGAAATTGGAGGTAAGGAAGGGGTCTCTGTAACGCCCTCTGTATACATACGCCCATCGCGATAAGAGAGATCCATTCCAGAAAAAATAATAGGGTTACATCCTAGAGCTATTGCTAAGGAGAGAGAAAAAGTTGAGACAGAAATACCCTCAAAAAGCTCTTCTCCTTTTTGAATATCGAGCTCTTCTTCAAACCAGTCGGATACTTTATACCGTCCAGATCCTGTGATATGTAGAAGTGGACCGTGAAAAGTTTTTAGTGCTTGATGGTGCATGCGAGGGCGGTAAAAGAGGGGGAGTTCAAAGCCTTGGTGGGATTCCACATGTTTTAAAAGAAGGGGGGTTGGATCAATGGCAACAGCTAGATGAGGTGGTATAGACGAGGCTGTCAATGCTGTGATAGCAGAGCCTCCTGCAAAAATAATAGCTTTCTGCGAGAGTTGCTTAAGCTGTGGAATGGCCTCTTTTAGAGAGGGGCCTGCACCACAAATAATAGCCGGAGTATTGCGTAGTTTTCCGAAGAGGGAATCTCCGCTATGTGCAAAGTTTAGCTGAGGAAGGTTTTTATAGAAATTATTGTAAAAAGGCGCTCCAAAGTCGACTGTTGAAGAAAAAGAGGATGCTGTATCAGAGACCATAAAAGGAATTGTAGACTCTAAAAAATGAAGATGTTCAGACTCTTTTTTTACGGAGAAAAGACGTGTATTGAGTCCAACAAAGTGCCAGCAGAGTCGATAAAGTAGTGGCTTTGCATCTTCAATTCCTTGGAAGTAACAGATGTATACTTGTGGGTTTTGAACAAAAAACGTAGCCTCTTCGTTATCCAAAAAAGTTGCGATATTGTCTAGATCATCTTCTAGAAAGACAATAAAGTGATTTTCGTTTTCTTCTAACCAGTTCTTTACTGCTTTGGGTAAAGAAAGGGCAAGTCCAAAAATATATAAAACATCGGTCTCTTCAAAGGGGATTTCTTCGACTCTTTTTTCTTCGAATAAGGGGAGTTCTGTTTTTGAAGGATAAACATGCCGAACAAGTGTTGCAAGTTCTGGATAAAGTCCTTTACTGAGAAGGTCTGCATTTAGCTCAAAAGTATTTTTTCCCATTTTCTATCCGCTGTTTCTTTACTTTATCTGACTCATATGGAAACATATATGGAGCGCTATCTAGTGATTCGTTTTTAATTGTATCGTGTTGCTGGATTTGATACTATTAAATTGAAAACCGGAGGTTTTTATGGACAGTTGGGTTCTTCTTGGTATTTCTTTACTGCTGATTGTTATTGTGGTTGTTCTTTATAACCGTATGGTGTCGCTGCGTAATCATAGAGAGAACGCGTTTGCAGATATAGACGTACAGCTGAAGCAGCGCCATGATTTGATTCCGCAGCTTATAGGAGCTGTGAAAGGGTACGCAAAGCATGAAGAAGGTGTACTTACAAAAGTTACCGAGGCCCGGCAAAACGCAATGGCCGCTTCGAGTATTAATGAAAAGATCAGTGCAGAAAGAGAGCTCTCATCTTCTCTTAGAGGTCTTAGCATTCAGGTAGAGTCGTATCCGGACTTAAAAGCGAGCAGTAACTTTATGCAATTGCAAGAAGAGATCGCAGATATCGAAAATAAGCTCTCTGCTGCTCGTCGGTTTTTTAATTCTACGACTAGAGAATTTAATACGACAATACAGAAGTTCCCGGCAAATCTTATGGCAGGTATGCTTGGCTTTGCAAAAGAGCCCATGTTTGATTTAGGCTCGGACGCACGAGCTGAGGCTCAAAAAGCTCCAGAGGTAAGTTTCTAGTGGAGTATCTTGGCTTACAAGAGCAGATAAGAAAAAATAATTTCAGATCGGTCATTCTCTTGTGTGCGTTTCCTGCACTACTTTTTTTTATGTTTTGGTTATTTTTATTTTTAGTCGCAGACAGTGCGACTTCGCGTTTTGACTATGCGAATATTCGCTTTATTCTTTTTTCTCCTTTTGTAGGAATAGGTGTGGCGATTTGGTTCACTATCGCTTTTTTTGCTCATGAACGTATCATACGCTCTGCTACCGGTGCAGAGCCTCTTGCTAGAAAAGAGAATAAAAGAGTTTATAATCTTGTAGAGAATCTTTGCATATCGCAAGGCATGGTGATGCCTTCAATTAATATTATTAATGATATGTCTTTGAATGCTTATGCAAGCGGGATTAGCGATAAAACATATACGGTATCACTCTCTAAAGGCATTATTGAAAGACTCGATGATGAAGAATTAAAAGGTGTGATCGCTCATGAGCTCACGCATATAAAAAATCGGGATGTGCGTCTTTTAATTATTTCAATTGTATTTGTTGGGATATTTGCCTTTATTGCGCATGCGTTGTTTAGGATGTTAATTTACGGAGGCCGTAGTAGGGATTCAAAAAATAAAGGTAATCCATTTGCACTTATTATTGCTCTGGTCTTAGCGTCGATTGCGTACGGTTTTTCTTTACTCTTTAAGCTGGCACTATCCCGAAAACGAGAATATTTAGCTGATGCGGGAGCCGCAGAGATGACAAAAAATCCCGAAGCTTTGGCAAGCGCTTTAAATAAAATATCAGCAGATCCTGTTATAGAGGCTGTACAGCGTAGCGATGTGGCGCAGCTCTTTATTGAGCATCCAAAGGAAGGTAGCTCAAAGATGCCTTCGATGATACAAAAAATCTTTGCAACCCATCCTCCCATAGAAGAACGGATCTCTATTCTAAAGCAGTTCTAAGCGAAAGCTAATCTTGACAGCGTACTAGGAGCTATTGAAGTAGCTTTTCACTTCTTCAATTTTGTTATGCAGTCCGAAGAGAATAAGGATATCGTCTGTAGTTAATTCTAATTCTGGGTCGACAGTCCAGTTTACATTTCCAAATCGAGAAATGGCTAAAACGGTGACAGCATATTTTTTTCGGAAGTCAATTTCTTTGAGGCTGCTTCCTACAAGGGAAGAGTTAGAGGTAATACGACAGGAGGCAATTTCCATATTAGAGAGATCTAGGTTGAGGTCAGCAAACTCCATTGGAGGGAAAAAGGATTCTCTGAGTATTTCATATTCGCTAGAACGTAGTTGGTGTACAGCATTGGCTATCTCGTTTTTAGGCACAAGACACTTTCGCATTACTCGGCTAAACACTTCAATGGACGCTTCTAATTCTTCGGGGATCACTTCGTTTGCTCCAAGATTGCGAAGGCGTTTGATATCACTAGTTGATCGGGTACGGGCGATAATATAAACATGTGGGTTTGCACGACGTGCAATGGTAATAATGCGTCTTGTTCTTCTTTCGTCATTCGTAACTACGGTAATGATTCGAGCTTTCTGAATCTTTGCATACTCTAAAAGTTGAGAGTTAGAAGCGTCGCCGAAAATAATTGGTTCCCCTTTTATTAGTTCATTATGAACAATTTGGGGGTCTATCTCTATTGCAACATAAGGAACGTTTATTCCCTTAAGTGCACTTGCCAAGTTTTGACCACTTGTGCCAAAGCCAGCGATAATAACATGGCTCATAAGCTCTTTCTCATCTTTCTCTAAGGATTCTGGCGTTGCTTCCGATGGGAGCCAACCATAATATTGGAGACGCCTGGTAACCCTAGGAGCTAGGTGAACCATCAGAGGTGTTAGAGCCATGCTAAATAGAGTCATAGCAAGAAAAAGTTGATAGTGAAAAGGAGTGCTAATATTGTGTGTAACACCGGATTTAACCAGGAGAAAAGAAAACTCCCCTACTTGGCATAGGTTTAATCCTGTGATGATAGCAGTTGTTAGCGGGTAACCCATCAATCGAGCAGCAACAGCTGCGGCAGTAGCTTTCAGTGATGCAATAGCAATAACGCAACCTAGAATAAGAAAAGGGTACTGTAGAACAAATTGACCATCCAGCAGCATGCCTGTGGAAATAAAGAAAAAACATGTGAAGATTTCCTGGAATGGGAGGATATTTCCAAGAGTATGGTAGTTATATTCAGACTCCGAGATAATGAGACCGGATAAAAAAGCTCCCAATGCAAAAGATAGCCCAAGAGATGACGTAATCCACGCAACAGAAAAGCAAATAAACAATACAGCTAGCAGGAATAATCGCGAATCTTTTGTTAAGGCAATAGAATGAAGAAGCTTAGGGACAATCCAATGTCCCCCAAGGAGAACAAAGAAGAGAATGGTAATAGCTTCGGTCAATAGCCATGCAAAATCGGCTAAGTTGGTATTAAGGACTGATCCTGCAAGAAGTGGTACAATCAGCATCATTGGTACAACGATAATATCCTGGAAAATAAGGATAGATAAAGATGCTCTTCCTGCAGGTGTTCCAAGTTCCCCTTTTTCTTGTAAAAGAGATAGTACAATTGCAGTGCTACTAAGAGAGAGAAGGCACCCTAAAAAAATAGCTTCTCCAAGTGGACGCGCAAAAAATAGCGAGGTTGCAGTGCCTACAAGGAGAGTGAATAATACTTGAATTCCACCACCAAGCAAGATCTGTTTTAGAGCACGAAGAAAGCGCTGCATAGAAAGCTCTATCCCAATACTAAAAAGTAATAAGGCGATTCCTACATCAGCAAGAGGTTCAACCTCAGAAGTATCTTGAATGATAGCTAAACCTTGAGGTCCGCAAATGACACCTGTAATTAAAAGCGCTACAAGAGTCGGTATATATAGCTTTTTACATATAGAGATTACCGCCATTGCTAGGCCAAAAACAATGACAATATCTTTAAGAAGAACGAGCTCCATCTAACACCTTATAGCTTATTGAATTTTCTTTAATCTACTCGATAACTTATACGCAAAAATGTCTCTGGTTCGTAATCCCAACAGGAGATAATATGTCGATCACGATTGTAATTATTTGAAAGAGAGCTTGAAAGTTCCAGCATGCACTTGGATAGAGCTGATACTCCAGGTTCTTGCTCTTTGGGATCAATGGCTACCAATACTTTAATATTCTTGCGGGGATGTTTGGCAAACTGAATGGAGTCTTGCATCTCTTTAAGCAGAGATTCTTTAAATTTTCTTTTGTAATCTAGGGAACTATTTGGCAGCTCTGCGCATAACAGCAACACTTTGAGCTGCGCGTTATTATTGCGAGCTAAACTCAACGCTTGTTTTAACAGCTCAATTTCGTTAGTGATACCGTTACTTACGTAGAAGATATCAAGAAAATGATGCATAATCAAAACCCGTTATTTATTGCTTGTTTCAAGTAAGTGGTAGAAGTCTTGTCGCTATTGTGGTATATATTAAATTATAATTACACGTCTATTCCTGTTTTTGTTTAGTCCTCTGCTTGCTACTGATTTATCAAGATTGAATTTTCGGATATAACCTTATTCTTATGCAATACTTATAGCGTGGCTGTTCCGTGTTCGCATCAAAGATGCAAAAGCTCTTTGTGCTCAAGTTTGCTACTTTTTTTATACTCGTGGCTCTTTTCCCTGGAATTTGCATAGGCAATTGGTATGAGACAAGAGAATTAAGGATCAATCTGACGTTAATCTTAAGAGAGGGTTATTGTTGCAATGCGGGTTCAAAGTTTGTTGAGTTATCTTCTACTGTTGCATGGCTAAAGTCTTTGAATTGTGCGATCTCTTTGCGGAAGGTAAGATTGACAGTTCCAATAGAGCCGTGACGGTTTTTACCGATGATGAGTTCAGCCTGTCCTGGCTTGTCTAGTGG
>JBDQID010000091.1:0-6459 GCA_040264515.1 Chlamydiales bacterium | reverse complement strand
CGCGGTCTAAAAATAAGTGTCATAAGCCATTAACCAGGATCAAATTAATAGTCCAACTGACGTTATTTTAGGAGCTGATTTCAGATCTAAAACCATTCAAGATGAGTTGAAAAATATCGATCAGCTTATCCGTAAATTCAACCTTGACAGAGTAGTAGGAGTAACTCGATTAAGGCCTTACATTACACGTTATAAACGTGTTCTATAGTAGTAGATTAAAAATCAAGCTAACGCTACGTTAATAAAATGATATTACGGTTGGCTGAGGCGTGAGAAGACGAACTCTTCAATTTGCGGAGGAACAAAAGCGTGAAGACGCCTACCGTGGGTTGCGATTTCTCGAATAAGGGTTGAGCGAATAGACTCTAAATCCTCACTTGTCATCAAGAAAATAGTTTCCATTTCTGAAAGCTTTGCATTCGTAAAAGCCATACAGTACTCATAATCAAAATCCGTAACAGAGCGCATACCACGAACAATCGCATCTACTTTAAGCTCTTTTGCCAAATCGACAACGAGCCCTTCTAAGGGGATCGCCTCTGCTTGTATATCTTCTCCAAAAACTTGCGAGAGCATCTCAATGCGCTCTTGTACGCTAAAGACCGACTGATGCTTATTCGATACTGTAGCAACTGCAACATAGAGCTTATCAGCTAGACGCACAGCTCTTTTAATGATGTCTAAATGACCCAATGTTGGTGGATCAAAAGTTCCTGGAAAAAGCAGTGACTTCATGATATCTCTCTTTTTTGATAAATCGACAAAGAAGCAATCCCATATTTTCTCACATCTTTTAGCAAGAGCGATTGCAGCTCACTGTTTTCAATGGGAGCTGCATCCTCTAAAAAAAACAGCCCTCCATCTTTTAAAAGAGTGCTCTTATCAATTAGGCTCAAAAGTGCATCGCTAAGAGTCACTTTTTTTCCGTGCCATACACACTGTTGCTGATAAGGAGGATCTGAATAGATCAAAGAGTAACTCGCAGAGAGCTTTGGTACCATCTTAATAACATCGCCTGTAATTACCTCTACTCGATCAACAACGCCCAAACTCTTAGCATTAGCCTTAATAATTGAAGTTACTTGGCGACTTTTTTCAATAAAACAAACGCGCTCAGCACCACGTGAGAGCGCCTCGAACCCCATACTTCCAGATCCAGAAAAAAGATCTAAAAAACTGCACCCTTCAACTTCATGCTGACAAATATTAAAGAACGCTTCGCGCAATCTCGATGCTGTGGGACGCGTCTCTTGCCCTTTTGGAGTCTGTAGTTTTCTGTTGCGGAATTCTCCTGCCGTAATACGCATAAGCTTACTGGAACGCAACCTGAATATTCAATGGAGCTAAGAGTTTCTTTGCCATAGCCAAATGACGTGAATCACCATCACCTAAGAAACGGTAATAGTGATCATACGCTCTTCTAATAACCAAATTCTTCTCTAAGCTGTCATCTTTGAGTTCTGTTGCTGTACCAAAAGAGACTTTCTGTTTGATATCCAGCCACTTGTCGTAATACTTTCCCTGAAGAAAGATGTGAAAGTCGGAAAGGTCCGTTGTTGCACCGTAGATAACATAGGGCAAATCGTCATACAAATCAGGTAGAAGGCCTCGTCTAGGATAAAGCATAATCTGAGATTTTTCATGAGACGGTATCGCCGTAATCGAGATATCTTTGCCTATGGGTGTACTAATAGCGTTAATCAAATTAAAAAGTGTGTTTTCTAAGTTGTTATGAGCCGGAGAGTATACAAGCACACCTTTATTAAAAGCACTTAATAGCTCTAATAGAGGTAAATTGTTGCCGCCTCCGGATGCAACACTAAAGAGAGAAACCTTTCCACTATTCTGCTGTGTCCAATCTCCGATAGTCGTTCTTTGCTGCGAGCGACGTAGGTAAGTATCCCCATCTGAGAGTAAAATCGCAGTATTAACTTCTGTATCAGCTACAGCATCGGGTACAATTTTTCCAAGAGATGCATAGATATCTGTCGAAGCAAAAAAACCTCCATGAGGTTGATTCGAGAGAAACTTCTTTGCAAACGCTATATTTTCTTGATTCCAAGGAAGTGATTGGGTAGAGAGCCGCTCTACATTGTCGTCAAAAACAAAAATATTAAATGTATCACCCTCGTTCAACATAGCAAGCGCCTTAATCACAGCTTGCTTAGAGACTTCATAGCGCTCTCTATCAATTGAGTGTGAGCGATCGAGAAGGAAAAACATATTTTGCTTAATCCGACGAAAAAGAACACCTTCTTTTGGAAGAAGAATAAGCTTAAAAACATAGCCTCGACCATCTTTTTTCGGAGCGTATCTTACGTGAAGAGCGAAGTCATCGCTACTTGCAATTGTTGCCAAAGCGTCAAAGTCATGTGGTATACCATCATCATCTAGATTCGGTGGAGGCAGTGACTGCTTCTTCGAGATCGCCAAGTCGTAATGAATAAGGTCTTTTGCTTCGACAAGAGGATTTTGTCCCATAGCAAATAACTCATTAGCGTCTCCCCCTTCATCAAGAACTGAAAAAGCTGAATCTGTCTGGTCCAAGCGAAAAGAAGGTGCTATCTTCGGATACGCGTTCCCCACTGCAGTGTCTTGACCTTCATCTAAAAAGCCACTGCGATTTTGCAACGCTGTTCCAAGTAAAGAAGCGTTTTCACTAACTCCAATACGAATCCCTTCCTCAGTTGTAATTTCTTCTGGGTTCTCGACCAATATCTCGCCCTTTAAAACACTTGTTGCTTGAATAAGATCGTCTGTTAACTGCTTATTCTCCATTGGTGTTACAACAATCGAGGTTGGGTTCGGTAAATCTACGGGATCTGTAATAAGCTCTTTTCCCATGATATTATCTACTGTAGTGAAGGGAAGGTCATGGACTACAGGACTTTTTGCTGCCATTTGCTCCGGTAGAGGCTCGAACTGATCTTCAGTATCATTGAGCATTTTATCCAACGGAGACTCTCTTTGCTCTACTTGTGCCTGGTGAGAAGAAGAGGAATCGACCTCTACTTTTGTAGCTGTTACAGGCCTTTCCACCAATTGATTAAAGAGCTCTGCGATCTCTTCTTCTCTTTCAAGTTTTTCTAAGTGAATATCGTATTCATCTTCAGCTGAGAGATATTGCTGTTCGAACCACGCTTTTTTCGGTGAATCGTAATGAATCTTCATGCCCTGAATCGATAGTAGAGCAAAAAGGTGAAGGAAGCAGGCTAAGAGAGTAACCCCGACTAACAGATTCCTGTTTTTTCTTTGAGTATCAGTTTGGTGATTCATAAGCCTCTTCATACTGTGATAACAGGGTTGGATCAATTGCACTTAAACCGGCAATAGCTCTTTCTACTAAATAACGAGAAACAGCAAACTGCCCTCTTAAGAGCGTAACAAAGATAGTGCGTGCAGCTTTTTCTTTGCTATTGGCCTCATGAGAGGCGCCTTTTGCTCTAGCTATCTCAGACTCTATTTGAGCAATCTGAGCATCGATAAGCATCATATATGCTTGATAAATCGTATTTTTTTCAGGAAGTAGTTTTCTACTCTCACTATAATCTTTCGACCAAATGTCTTCTTGAAGAGTAAAATCTTCCTTAATTCGATGAAGATAAAACAGGAGCCGCTCTTGTCTTGTGTCTTCGCTAGCAAGCTCCATTTTCATATCAGCGTAGTCAAGTGCAGCTTCGATATGAATAGGCTCATAGACAAGCTGCTTACGGATTTGAAGATCTTTAAGAGTTTTAAAAATGTGCAACATCTCCTCTGACTCTTCTGTTCGATTATTCACATCAAGACCAAGAAATGCGATCCTAGAGCGCAATAGCTGTGCTTTGTTCCATGAATAAGGATCCGATGTTTTCATTTCCTTTAAAATCACATCACACACTTCCAACGCTTTTTCATCCCTCTGCCCTTCGTGGTAAAGCTCTCCTAAAGAAATAAGCGTTCTGCCTTTAAGGTTCCACTTCCATTCCGGATGCGCTGCCTGCTGAGCACGTAGTTGCTCGAGCAGTTCAAGCTTCTGATCCCACTGCTGAAGCCAGCCCAAAAGCATGCTGAATTTAAAGACTTCAGCCTCTAAGAACAGAGACTTCTCGGTTAGTAAAGCAAGACCACCACCTGCTGCGACATTTAGAGCAGAGTCAAAAGTTTGCATAGAGCGCTCAGCTTCTGTTAAGTAACCGCTGTCTTCAAGGCGATTGCGCCAATCTGCTTCCATATGCTTCTGAACGGTGAAGAGGTAGTAATTTGCAAGCCAGAGGCGATTTTGCAGCTGTACGGGCTCATCATCATCGAGGATCACAGCGTAGAGATGTTGAGCGGCTTTATCTTTATACAGCTCTTTTTCCTCCTGCGATGTAGCCTCTTTTTCTAAATTAAGATACGCCGTAAAAAGATTCAGGCGCAGGCGTCCCTTTTCTGCAGCTTCTGGATTAAGGCTTAAAACTTTTTCTCCGTGAAAAGTAAAACCTTTAAGATCTTTATCAGTTTTTTCACGATAAGAGAGCGCCATAAGCAAATGAATCTGAAAGAGGTCTGGACTGCTAGGATACTCTTCCATAAAGCGCTGCAGTACACCAAGAGCATCTTCGTACGAGCCTAACTCAAAGAGTGTTCTACCCAATTTCAAACGGTACCCTGGTTTTTGAGAAGCGTCTACAACACCGTCAACCTCAACTGCATTTTGAATATCCTCTATCAGCTGCCGTCGTAAATTTTGAGAGTCGTATTCCATACCGGAGAGACTATCAACCAAATGAACCGAAGTATTGAGGAGATAACGTTGAGCAGCTTTTGCGTAAGGACTCTCTGTATAATCGATAATAAATTTAGAGAACGCCTCATGCGACTCCCGCCATTTAGCTTGGTGATATAACAGAGCACAAAGTTCGAAGTGCACAGCATCGAGATCTTCAAAATTAGGGAACTTCGCTATAATCAGCTTGAGATCTCTTTCAGCAGGCTTATTCTTTTGATGTTTGCGATTGATAAGCGCTCTGAAGAAAAGCGCTTTTCCCAAATTTGGATCTTCTGGAAATACGGTCTCGTAGCGAAAAGTGTACGCGTCTACCTTTTCAATGTCCTCTAGGTGAAAGCTACTTGCTATACCCATCAGAAGCGCTTCTTTTAGCTGGCTAGAACGCGCATCAACTTGTGAGAGGTAAGAACTTAAATATGTCAGGGCTTCTTCATACTCTTTTCCGGCAAAGTAGCTGTTACCCAAAATGAAATGCAGCAGCGGCTTTCTCTCTGAGGATACAAAGTCTAAGAGCTTTTCTTTGCTTTGAATAAGCGTATCAAAGCGCTCCATACCAAACATCAACAACATCCAGTTGTAAGCTGCCTCGGACGCTTTTTTTCCATTCATCTTAAAGATTTCTGAAAACGTTGTTACAGCTTTGCTCTTATCAAAAATCATCTGCATTGTTGCAGCATTGAAGAGCATTTTTTCGCGATTTTCTGGAAGAGCATCCGCAAGATCAAGATAAAGAGTTGCAGCCTTTACGTGATCACCCAATACGCGATTGATTTCGGCTAAAGCTATGCGCGCGGTTTGTGCATGTTCTGTGTTTTGTACTTTTTCGTAATGAGATTGGGCAATGCGACAAAGTTTTTGTGCTTTTTCGACATCTTTTAAGCCGATCGCTTGGCGAAAAATTGCTTCTGCATAATAAAAATGGAGGAATTCAGGTAAATCGCCCTCTGTAATATGAGGAGCGATAAGCTCTTCTAGCTCAACAAAGCTCTCTAACTTATAGTAGCAATGCGCGCGATTACCCAAGCTCTTATTTAAAAGCGACGGTGTCATGACTCTGTCATAGGCAAGAAGTGCGTCATAGAACTTGCGTTCTTTAAAATAAACGTCCCCTAGCATTATCCAAAAGCTTTCTACAAAACTGCTCTCAGGATACTCTTGGAAGAACTCTTTGATCTGCCCTTTAACAAGTCCATACTCTTTATCTCGCCAAAATTCAATAATTCGCCGAACAAAAAGCGCTTCTTCTTCTGATTTTGGTGCAGGCTTACTTGCCTCTACAGATAGCAGAGTCGGTGGTGCCGATATAAGTGCTGCAGTTAAAGAAATTAGGGGAATCCATTTCGCTCGCATACGCTATCGCTTTAAACATGATTAAAAAAAGCAATATAACGCTCCCCCAGAGCTAAATCAAGGGTAAAGGTTCGCACCCTTGTTTTCACTGCTACCGCACAAAAAAATATTGGGTATAGAATGAGGCTATAGCTTAGTCGCACAAGTTCTTTAGAGACTTTTTATCGGCTCATAATTTTCTTACACAGCTACTGCACATGTTTATTAAGCTATACCAAGATTAAGTATAGATTTGAATTTTAATCTTTTTGTATTAAATGACTTATACCCCTATCTTTTAGGCCGTGCTAATAAAAAGAGCCATTAGCCAGTAAAAGACGGTATTTTAGCGTGGAGCGTTATCGTCTCTACTCTCT
>JBDQID010000090.1:0-6497 GCA_040264515.1 Chlamydiales bacterium | reverse complement strand
TTTTTAGCGTTCATTTAAGATCAGACCTTCAGTCTGATCTTAAATGAACGCTAAAAACCACTCAAAATCGACTCCTTCGAACCCGTAATTTTAATTTTTACAGAGCAATAATGCGTTAGCTTGTCTAGACAAACTCATTGCTAGTTGGCAATAAACCACCAGTAGTCGCCTTTGAATCCTTCTTCATCAAAGAGCTTCATCCAATCCGTAGTTTTCATATAAGTCTTTGCTGTTAAAACCCATTTCTCAAGGTTTACACGCTCTTGCTCAGTGCGCCACGCATCAACTGTTACATAACTACTTCCACGGCACACACGCTCGATTTCTCGTAAGCTTTGCCGTAGTAAATCTTCTGGAAGATTGTGAATTGAATTAATAGAGACTACCAAATCAAAGCTCTTATCGGGGTAAGGAAGGCTCTCTGCGCTTGCAACTTTCATATAAGGCTTAACGCTCTCCATTGCATTGTCAATTGCATACTGACTCACATCGATTCCAGCTACAGTACAATTTGGCATAACTTGCTGAAAATCGTGCATTAGAAAACCTTTTGCACATCCAATATCCAAAATAGCCGCATCGTCTGGCAAGTCATACTGCTCTTTCAAGCGCTCTGCAACCTTTACCCAACGACCATCATACTTATAGCCTCCATAGCCATAAAGACGCTCTCCATCAAAAAACTCTTTTTCAAAGCGCCTTGCAATCCTAATAACTTCAGGACTCTTTTCTGCTGCACGCCCATCGTAGTCTCTGTCTAGCTTGGGATAAGTTTCTAAAAGATCAAGTTCTGCCATTATTCGTTCCTTTGTTTTCTCGTTTATCGTTTTCCGCAACCAAGAGCCATCAAGTAGTGACACATGGGGTGAAATCCTGTATGTAAAACTTCGTCATTCATTCCAAAAAGAAATACGTTTTTGAAATATTTTCCTAAAAGAGCTTGCAGGCGATCTGCATCGAAAAGGTTCACATGTCCAATACGACTTCTCTCTGATGCGTACTCTTGAGAGGTTATATTTGGAGTTCCAATACAACAAAACCCTTCGTCATCGAGATGATCGTGAATAGAGCGTACATACATATCCTCTTCTGACTGCTCCACATGTTCAATCACATCAAGACTCACCACAGCACCGAATTTTCCCAAATCCATATCCGTGATATCGCCTGTTACAAAATTCAAATCGAACTTGTCATGATTGGCCAAATGCTCTTTTGCATAAGAAATTGCCTCTTTATCAAAGTCGACTCCCACCACTGGGTGCCCCTCTTCAGCTAACAATAAAGCGCCCACACCCTCTCCACAACCAAGTTCTAAAACTCGACAACCAGGCTTAGAATTAAGCATTTTTGCTGCAAACTTATAGCGAGAAAAAACAAATGCCAAATGGCGGGGTGTATAAAGAGCTTGAAAGGCAAACTGCGATCCCAGCTGTAAACTGTGCTGACCCAAGACATCCTTAACGCCATCCCAATGTTTATCACTCATTTCTTCTCTCCTTTAATGTAATTCAATCTCTTGCATTGTTTTTATGTTGTAATAACGGCTCTCAGAAAGAGAACCTTTAAGCTTACCTTCTTTAAAAGCGTCGACTAAACTCTTTACAGCGTCTTCAACGCTATACTGAGGTTTAAAACCAAGCTCACTGGCAATTTTCTTCGAAGAGATGTGATAAGAGCGATTATCATCAGAAGGCGTTACCTCCAAAGAAACATCCACTCCGACTTGACCCTTAACCATCAAAGCAATCTCTTCAACTGGATAGTTCTGGTATCCAACGTTATAAACTTTACGATCAATCTTTGAAGCCGGCCACTCTAAAGAGTGAATATAAAAACTGACCATATCTTGAATATGAATATTTGGTCGTAGCTGTTTGCCGCCAAATATTTTTATTTTTCTATTGTGAAAAGCGTGATTAGCAAAAATATTTACAATCACATCGAGCCGCTGCCGTGGCGCATAGCCACACACTGTCGCAGGCCTTACAATAAGCGTTGTAAAACCGTCCTCAGATTTTTCTAAGAGCACTTTTTCACAGAGCACTTTATATTTTGAATAATCCGTTAAAGGCTCTGTTGGAAGATCTTCAGAGACATCTCTTTCTTCTTTAATACCGTAAACACTAGAAGAGGAAGCGTAGACAAAGCGAGAGACTCCATTTGCCTTCGAAATATCAACAAGAGGTCCAAAAGCATCAAAATTAATCGAGCGACCGAGTTCTGGATCAAGCTCAAAACTTGGATCATTAGAAATACAGGCAAGATGAATCACGGAGTTACAACCCGGCAATACTCTTTTTAACAACTCCTGATCTCTAATATCCCCTTGAATCAGCTCTAAGCCTGGATGCTCTTTGAGCTCTTCAAAAATCTCTTCTCCATAGATAAATAAGTCTAAAACTTTAACCTTATAACCTTCATCAAGAAGCTTCGGGACCAAAGCTGAGCCAACGTAGCCCGCTCCACCTGTAACAAGTACTGTTTCTTTACTGTTCATCATTACACTCTGCTATACGATCTGTTAAATAGTGACAGAGTAAGGAGTGGCCAATTTCTACCATTCCATAACTCGTTGAAGGAATATAAATATTAATATCACCCATTTGTCTAAGCGCATTTTCTGCACCAAAGCCAGAAAATCCCAAAATCTTCATTCCCCGCTGTCTTGCAACCCTTACAGCCTGAATAATATTCTCCGACTGTCCTGAGCTACTAACGGCGAGCAAAAGGTCTCCCTCTTCTGCCCAAAGGCCAATCTGATACGCATAGGCGATATCATACCCTTCATCATTTGTAAGCGCTGTAAGAAGGGATGCTTCTGTAAAGACCATTGAGCGAATATGATTGCATTTGCACAAATCATTTTGCATATGTGCAACTAAAGCTGCACTGCCCCCATTACCGATAAGCAACACCTTGTTGCCCTTCGCTTTTATCTCTTTTAAAAGAGCTACAGCCTCTTCTAGAGCAGAATCAAATTCAACTTCAAGGCCGTCCCCATTTGTTGCAATAGAGTCCGCTATCAACCGGCTTAATCCACTCGCATAATCTTTACTACTTGCAAGTTTACTGGCAATCCCATTTTCCAACTTCATGCTAACTCCTCTTATTTCAAACTATGCTCTAAAGTTCTTAAGAGCGCTAATTTATCTATAGCTGATCGATTACACATCGTCTGAACAGTGTGAAAACCCACAGCATTACCAAGAAGACCCACAACATCCATTGAACAATCACGTGCCACACAAAGAGAGCTTACTGCCAAAACCGAGTCTCCTGCTCCCACACGATCAATAATTTTACCGCTGAACGCTGGGATTTCAAGGTAACCCTCTTTTTTATCAAAACAGACAACACCTTGGTTGCCTCTTGTGATTAAAAATTTTGAAAACCCAGATTTCACAGCTTCTTGATTAACAATCTCTTCTAACGGCCGCTGTTTACTTCTGACATCAATACGCAGCTCATTTTCTGAAATACAAATAAAATCCGCTCTAGGATACTTTGAGCACGTATTAAAGCCTTGGTTACCTGCATTAACCTGAGTATTCACAGCCAAAAATTTAGCCTCAGAACAAAGAAGATTAATGGTTTTCGGAGTAAACATCCCATGGCCATAATCTGTGACAATCACGACGTCGTATTGCGGTAAAAGCTCTTTGAGATTTTTTTCTAAAAGAGAAGAGTCTTCTTCACACGCCTCATCATCATCCATGATATAAACTTCAAAAAGCTTCTGAAAAGGGTAGTGCTCTAAAAAGCGCCTTTTAACAATTGTCGACGCTCTATTATGCATCGTCATAAAACGCAAATCGATTTTTTCATTCATCTGCTTGCGAATAAATGGCTCATAAGACTCTTTGTTTCCTAAAAAGCTCAATACCGAAACATCATCGCAAAAACTTGCTACGTGATTAGCAACCGCTAAAACACCACCAACAAAGGTCTCACTTTTCTGATAACACGCAGCTAAGATCGGGTCCTTACCTGATTTTCCCATTGTTCGGCAATAGTGATAATCATCAATAATACTCTCGCCAACAACAAGAACTTTTAACCCCTTTAGCTCTTCGATATTTTCTTCTATTTCTCTATATGAATGAGAGGAAGTAAATTCTTTAAGATAGCTATTCATCTTTTGAGAAAACAGAGGCATATGTTTATTAATCAAACTCGAAGAGCTAAAAGTGATTTCATCGGTAAAAACGAGCTCCCCACCAACAGATTCAATGGCCTCTTTCTCAAAGATAATACCCTCTGTTTTATCCTCAGAAGCTTCCCTATAATCAGATCCCTTTACATAAATATCGGGCTTTAAACTCTCTATCGTATGAACAGCCGTTGCCCACTTGTTAACAGCAACATAATCAACAGATTCAAGAGCTGCAATCGCTTCTGCTCTCAGCTCTTCTGAAAAAGCAGGACGACCAGGTCCCTTGTTCACATAAACATCTGGGGTCACCGTGACAACTAAAACATCTCCCAGCTCACGTGCTTTATTCAGATGACGAATGTGTCCCAAATGCAATAAATCAAAAACACCGTGACAAAGAACAACTTTTTTACCCTCTGCTCGATCTCTCTCTACAGCGTGAATAAGTTCGTCAAAAGACAGATTTATTGTCTGGTTTGCAAGCATCCTTTAGCCTCACTTCAAATCACTTTACTTAAACAACGTATACAACCATTTTCACCGAAACAATGCAAGTCAAAATTATAACTTACGACAGTTGAAAATAGGTTAAAAAAACTCTTACAACAACCCTATCCTAGCTTGAGATAGAATATTTGATTCTTTAAAGCTAAAAGAAGACGTAACATTGAAGACAAAGACGATACCTCGTATAAGAAAAAAGAACCGCCTTAGGGGAGAGCTGACTCAGATGATCAAGCTACTATTTCGCTATTTTTTACTGTTTTTCTTTTTAAACAATACGCTTTATGCTTTTGTTGATATAAAAAAATTCTCTCCTGAAAAATGGGTCGTTTACTACTCTAATAAAGAACCCATTACAGCATTTGAACATTACCAACTGATCGTTTTAGACCGTAGCTATCCAACGCCTTTTCACTTCCTTGCAGATGATAAAAAGCTTTTCTTAGGCTATGTAAGCTTGGGAGAGGAGTCTACTTTTCGCTCATACTTCGAAAAACTAAAAGCAGAAGAGCTCTTTCTCGAAGAAAATAAATTCTGGCCTGGTAGCTATTTTATTGATATGCGCAAAAAAGCGTGGGGGAAATTCCTAATAGAGGAGCTTATCCCCTCAACACTCCAAAAAGGATTCCAAGGTATTTTTTTAGACACTCTTGATAATCCCGTCTATCTAGAAGAACGTGAACCTGAAAAGTTTAAAGGCATGAAACAAGCTGCTATCAATATCGTTAAAGCAATACGTTTTCACTTTCCAGATATTATTATTATGGTAAACCGAGCCTACGGATTAATTCCTGATATTGCACCTGATATTGACATGTTACTTGCTGAATCCCTCTACACCGACTACAACTTTGACAAAAAAAACTACTTTAAAGTTCCCGATAATGAATACCATGATCAGCTCAGACAGCTTACCAACTTTAAAAATAAATGGCCTCACCTACAACTCTTCTCTCTTGATTATTGGGAAATCAGTGACCAAGAAGGTATCAAAAAGATCTATCAACAAGAACGTTCCGTTGGGCTAATCCCCTATGTCGCAGATATAAAACTCGATAAAATTATTCGCGAGGCTACACCTGAGCTATGAAAATATGCTTACTTATCCTTCTCTGTACACTCAATCTTTTCCAGCTTAAAGCTGAAAATTTACCAAGAGAAGTCGTAGCGCTTTATGACAGTATTGAAGATAAGATCCAATACACTCTAACCCACCGCTTCATCGAAATGCCGCTCAATCATCTCGGTCTTGTCGTTAATTACTACGACATCAATGACGGACTTCCCGATATAGAAAACAATCCCAATGTACGCGGTGTTCTTGCCTGTTTCAATTCTGGATATATTCTAAAAGAACCTTTGAAATACCTGCAATGGGCCCACAGCTGTATTGAAAAAGGAAAAAAATTTGTAATTCTAGGTGGGGTAGGAATCCAGCCTAATAAAAATAACGAAAAGCCTTTAGAGATGGCTCTGAATACTTTTTTTAGAAAACTTGGGATTCTACCATCTGACGAATGGAAGGCCATTACGTTTAATTTAGAAATTAAACAACAAAATGAACTTATCGTAGACTCGGAGCGTTCTTTAAAAGGTGTCTATCCACCATTTAGAAAAACTCGTGTGGTTAACAAACAGGCAACTTCTCACCTAAGTGTTGAGATAAAAAAAGCAAAAGAACTCTACGACCTTATTGCCTGAGTTCAATTTGCGAGCGCAATTTTTGTATAAGATTCGTTAAAGAAAAAACGCCATGATGCCGACACTTTATTGGATAAAAAAAGGTAGAGGCATCATGGCTTATTCAAGACTCACTCTTAAAGAAAGAGAAATAATT
>JBDQID010000089.1:0-6499 GCA_040264515.1 Chlamydiales bacterium | reverse complement strand
ATTTTGCATAATGTAAGATCTCTTTTCAGAGCGATTGAATTTTGTGCGAAAAATCAAATATTTTCCTTTCGAATAACTAGCACCTTGCTTCCTCTTTACACTCATCCTGAGTGTAAATATAACTTAGATGAGTTGCCGTCTTCGGATGAAATTTTTGCAGTTTTTCAAAAATGTAAAAGTTTTTCCGAAAAGAACAATGTTAGATTAGGTTTTCATCCAGATCAATTTGTTGTTTTAAATTCACCTAGAGAAGAGGTCGTTAAAAAGTCTGTTGAGGATCTTCTTTATCACGCTTACCTTGCAGAGCTTTTGGGAGCGGATGTGATTAATATCCATGGAGGTGGAGTTTATGGTGATAAGAGAGACGCTTTAAAGAGATTAAAGAAAACACTTGTTGAATTACCATCCAAAATACTTTCTCGGCTTACTTTAGAAAATGATGATAAAAGCTATACTCCTTTTGATTTATTGCCAATATGTGAAGAATTGGCGATTCCTTTGGTATATGACATTCATCATCATCGCTGTTTGAAAGATAATTTAACGAACAAAGAAGCTTCAGAAAGAGCTTATTCTACTTGGAATAGAGAGCCTTTATTTCATATTTCAAGCCCTAAGGAGGGGTGGCAGGGGCCAAAGCCTTCAAGGCATCACGATTATATTCACATAGAAGATTTCCCTTCTTTTTGGAAAAAGATGCTTCCGTTAACTGTAGAGGTGGAAGCTAAAGCAAAGGAGTGTGCGGTTAAGAAATTATATGGGCAGGTTTATCCTTGATCGGTTGATTAAAACATAATAGATGGTTGCTTAAATTCGAAACCTGCATTTTTAATTTTTTCATTAGAAACAAGGGCGTTTGTTGATCGGCTTGTATTTTGAGAAATATCCCATATGGGAGGAGAGATATTTAATTTTTCGCAAATTTTGTTGTATAGGTTTTTTCTTGAGGGGTGCTCATCATTTACGAGGTTATAGGTGCCGTGAAGCTTGTGATTGATACAGTACTCGATAGCATCTGTGATGTCTTCTAAGTGACTGTGATTTGTAGGCTCTTTTCCAGTTCCAGAGAGCTTTTTTCCAGACATTTTTAGAGCTCTATTTTCTAAAGTGCGATGATATCCATAGATCCCACCTAAACGAAGTATACAAGTTGTAATGTTGCTATTTGAGATAGAGGAGTAGTTCTCTTCTGTTTTACAAAGGATTATACCACTTTGAGAGCTTGGATTGCATTTATGCTTTTCATCTACAGTACGCCCTTTTTGGTTGCCGTAGACAGAAGTACTGCTGGTGTAGATGAGGTAGAGCGGTTTATTTCGTTCTTTTAAGGATTCTTTAATTATTTTGGAGGTTTCTAGGTAAGTTTCTTGGTAAGAATCGCCGTTTTTTGGGGCAATTGTAACAATGAGAGTATCATAATTATTTAGTTGGTTAACGAGGCTTGAATCTGGAGTTATTTTAAGAAGAAGAGGAGTTGTTTTTTTCCGCTGAGAAAGGATCTTATCTAATTTAAGTGCTGTTGTTGTTGTTGCTGTAAACGTATCATTTGGTTCTTTCCAAGAAGAAAGAAGGGCCATACCTACATAGCCTGTACCGATTAAGAGTATTTTCACAGGGCTCCTTTTTGTCTTTTAGAGTGTTATCGGTTGAAAATATGTTAGTTGTTTAAAAATGTATAGTGTTGTTTTTTAGGAGCTCCTTCTAGGGCTCACTGTTTGTAGCGCGCTTACTCCGTCGGCCGCAGATTATGAGCCTAGCTCATAATCTGATTCATGAAATACAGTTTCGCTATAACGAACAAAGTAGCATTGCTACTTTGTGTTTTTCCTTAAACGATTGTCTTATAAATAGAGCAAAGAGCTTTGCTCTTTGCTGCGGTCGACGGAGCGACCGCGCTACAGGCAGTGAGCATTGCATAGGGATAAAAGGTTTTGAATCAACGACTCTTGGAAAGGGGGTCAGGCTTTGGTATCTATATCTATAAAATAACTCCCTTTTTAAAATGTGTTACCCATATCAGTAGATAGAGTGTTACCCATATCAGTAGATAGAGTGTTACCTATGTCAGTTGATCATACAGTCTAAAAATAATTATCATAAGCCATTAACCAGGATCAAATTAAGAGTCGAACTGACGTTAATGTTAGCACTTCCTGCGTATACCACTAAATATTAGAATTCTATGTTAGGTTGATGCATAAATAATATTTTATTTGTAAATTCTAACTTGACGGAGCATTAGGCTGTTGTTGGACTTTGTAAATACGCGCTTAAGATCTGTTGTTTTTTTTGAAGCTTCTTTATGATGGATCTCATTTAAAACGACTTTTTGTATTTAAACATGAAAATTTTACATACGGCTGATTGGCATATTGGTAGGAGTTTGTATGCGCATAAGCGATATAGTGAATTTGAATCTTTTCTTAATTGGCTGCTAGAGACGATTATTTCAGAAAATATTGATGCTTTGATAGTTGCAGGAGATGTTTTTGATAATAGTGCACCTAGTAATCGATCTCAAGAGCTGTATTACCGTTTTCTTTATCGAGTTGCAGGCTCACAATGTCGTCATGTTGTGGTGACGTCTGGCAATCATGATTCCCCTTCATTTCTTAATGCTCCAAAAGAGCTTTTGAGCTTCCTTGACGTGCATGTTATTGGTGCGGTTCCTGAGAACTTGGAAGACGAAGTGATTGTTTTAAGAGATTCGAAAGGTCGTCCAGAGCTGATTGTGTGTGCAGTGCCTTATCTCCGAGATCGCGATATTCGCGTTGCAGAATTGGGTGAGAGTTTGGAGGAGAAAGATAAAAAGATAGTGGCGGGTATTCGTCATCACTACCATACGGTATGTGCTAGGGCTGAGGCTATCCGTATGGAGTTGAAGTGTGATATCCCAATTGTTGCGATGGGCCATCTTTTTGTGGCGGGCGGTCAAACAGTGGAGGGTGATGGAGTTCGAGAGCTTTATGTGGGCTCTTTGGCACATTTGGGCTCGGATATCTTTCCTGCTTGTATTGACTATTTAGCTTTGGGTCATTTACATGTACCCCAGATTGTGTATGGGAACGAGGCGATGCGGTATTCTGGATCTCCGATTCCGATGGGGTTTGGGGAGGCATCTCAGGAAAAAAGTGTTTCTGTTGTTGATTTTTCGACTCCGTTGTTAAGCATCGATGTATTGAAGATTCCATGTTTTCAAAAGCTTGCCCGATTTAAAGGTAGTTGGGAAAAGATTAGTCAAGGTTTGAAAGAGCTAGCACTTTTGGAAGAACAAGTTTTGGTAGAAGTTGTTTACGAGGGAGAAGAGTTAAAGGGTGATTTGAGAGACGCTTTAGAAGAGCTTATTGTGAACTCGAAGATTAAAATTCTTTGTGTAAAAAATAGCCGTATTATCGACAGAGTCCTTAGCAGTATAAAAACAGAAGAGACGCTGGATGATTTGAATATAACGGATGTTTTTGTGCGTTGCTTAGAGGCTCACGGAGTACCAGAGCTGCAGCATTTGGAGCTACTTGACGCTTACAGGGAAATTATTACATCTGTGATGGAAGTGGATAAAAAAGCTGAATAGGAAAGAGATCAAATGCGCATACTGAAAATACGACTGAAGAATTTGAACTCCCTTATTGGTGAGTGGGAAATTGATTTTACAAATCCAAGCTTTAGATCGGATGGACTCTTTGCCATTACAGGGCCTACAGGAGCTGGAAAAACAACACTGCTTGATGCGATTTGTTTGGCACTATATGGGCGAACCCCGCGTCTTGATCGAATTAACAAAAGCAGTAATGAAGTGATGTCTAGGCAGACAGGTGAGTGTTATTCTGAGCTGTTATTTCAGAATCAGAAGGGAACATTTTTGTGTCATTGGGGGCAGCAGAAATCGAGAAAGAAGGCAGATGGGAACTTACAAAATCCGAAGCATGAGATTAGTGATGTGGATTCAGGAAAGGTGCTTGAGACGCATTTGCGTAAAGTGGCTCAAAGGGTTGAGAATGTTACGGGGATGGACTTTGATCGTTTTACTCGTTCTATATTGCTTGCTCAGGGCGGTTTTTCAGCTTTTCTTCAAGCTACAGCGGATGAAAGGGCTCCGATTTTAGAACAGATTACTGGAACAGAAATCTATAGTGAAATTTCGATGTCTGTTCATGAGAGGCGTTCTGATGAGAAGAAGAGGCTCGATCTGATACAGGCAGAGCTTTTGGGAATGCAGCCGTTAAGTTCTGAAGATGAGCAAGCGTTTGAAAGCTCGTACAAAGAAAAAACTTCGAAGGTATCTTTGTTGAGTATAGAAATTGAGAAAAAAAATAGTGCACTTCACTGGCTTAACAGTGTTGAGCGGTTATCTAAAGAGCTGTTGTTTTTCAGAGAGGGCAAAGAAAACGTAGCAATGCAAATAGAACAGTTTCGTCCTGAGGCAGAGAAGTTAAAGCGAGCAAAGCAAGCTTTAGAGCTCTCTGCTAATCATGCGATACTTACTACGATGCGTCAAACACAAGAGCAAGAGAAGAGCACTTTGGAACTCTTAGAGCGACTTTTCCCTAAACTCTTGAAAGAGCTTGCGGCTTTTGAAAAGAGTGTTGTTAGCGCAGAGTTGTTGGTAGTCGAAAAAAAGGCGGAACAGAAGCGTGGGATGCAGGTTGTTCAAAAAGTACGGGAGTTAGATCTTAGGCTGAAGGAAAAAAAGAGTCGAATTGAGGAAATTACAAGTTCGTTAAAGAGTTTGCAAAAGAGTGTAAAGCTGGCGAATAAGCAAAAAAATCAGCTTGGGTTGGATGTGGAAAGAGCGGCAGAGGAGCTTCACTCTGTTGAACTTTTCATAGCGAGCCATTCTAGTTTAGAAAGACTTCTCAAAGAGATGTCTAGGATCGAGGAGCTTTTCAAAAACTTTGCGCAATATGATACAAGGCTTAAAAAACAGCTACACCTTATAGATGAGAGTCGCCTTCATTGTAAAGAGAGTGAGGCTTCATGGGAAAAAGCTAAGTTAGCTTTAGAGAAGCTTCAGGGTGAATTGAGTTTAAAACAAGAGCGATCTCAATGGCTTCAAGAAGCATTACAAAAGAGATTGGAAGGAAAAGAGCTTGCTGAGTGGAGAGAGCTGCTTTTAGCTATGAAAGAGCGAAAAGCGCTTTTGTTACGCTTTGCGGCGCTTATGGATAAGAATAGTGAGCTGAGAGTCTCTTTACTTGCGGTATCAGCGAAAGAGCAAGAGATTTCAGCAGTTGAAATTGAAAAGAAGAAAGAGGTGTATTCTTTTGAAACAGAGCTTGAGCTTTTAAGAACGCAGCTTATTTTACTGAATAAGATTCAATCTCTTGAAGATACTCGTTGTTCTTTAGAAGATGGTGCTCCGTGTCCTCTTTGTGGTGCGGTGGAGCATCCCTTTGCAGAGGGCAATGTTCCTAGACCAGATGCAACAAGAGAGCTTATAGAAGAAAAAGAAACAGCTTTGAGGCTCTTAAATAAGCAACTCTCAAAAGTTGTAGCGGATAAAGCTAGGGTTCAAAAAGAGATAGAGCTTCAGAGTGAGCTTGAGAAAAGTCAAAGTTTAGAATTGGAGCGCTTGCAGGAGACTCTTTTTGATGTAGCTTTGATTGCGGACTCTTTTGAAACAGCTTTGAAAGAGGTTGATAGAGGGTATCGTAAAATTGAAAGCTTGGTTATAGAGAGTGAAAAAATAGAAAAAGAGTCCGTTGCAGAGTGTAAGGCTGTTGAAAGATCTAGAGTGGATTTTAATAGTACGGAGAAAGATTTTATTGCATTGAGTTTTAAAAAAGAGTCTGCAGAGGGTGATCTTAAACGTTTAATAGCGGAGAAAGGAGTTGCCGAAGCGCAGCTTTATTCGTTAAAAGAGCAGCTGTTTAAGGTTTTAGCAGTTTATGGAGTAGAGGCTGTTTCAGTTGAAGATTCAAAGGCTGTCTTAGAAAAACTTAATCTTGAGTGCAGTCGTTGGCAGATTGCGCAAGAGAGAAAAATTAGTTTAGATAAACAGCTCTTAAGATCAAGAGGGCTTGAGCTTCAGCTTACAGAACAGGTTGACAAAGATGAAGAGCAGTTAAAAGAAAAAGAGCTCGTTTTTGATTCTTTGCAAAAAGAGCAGTCTCGTTTTTTAGAAGAGAGAAGGGAGTTATTCGGAGAGAAGGATATTGAGGAAGAAGAGAGGCTATTTGTTCAAAGAGTTGAGGTAGCGGAGAAAATTTTAGACCAGTCTCGATCAAAACAGAGTGAAAAGCAGCAAGAATTAGCTAAACAAAAATCTAGGATTGAGACTCTTCAAAAAAGCGTAATTGAGCGTTTAGAGCTTTTGAATCAGAGAGAAGACTCTTTTCGACTGCAGCTTGATAAAAGTGAGTTTAGAGATGAGAAAGAGTTTATAGCAGCATATTTGAATGAAGATGAGCGTAGAGCACTTGAGGGCAGGGAGAAGGCGCTTGCAACGGAGCTTGCGGAAATCGACGTTGCACTCAGAGATAGATTGAAAAAATTAGAGATT
>JBDQID010000088.1:0-6506 GCA_040264515.1 Chlamydiales bacterium | reverse complement strand
TCTTTTAACAATTCAAATAATTCTTTCTCTGCTTGTATTGGCTTATTAACTATAAATAACTCCTTTATCAATGGATTTATAAAATATGTTCCATATCTTTGTAATAATTTTCTTTCTACTTCATCTTTATTTATTTTATTTGTTGTATATCCCAACTTATATATATCATCAATCTCATATTGAGTATTTGTTATACAATATATATGCGCTATATTTAATTAAGAAAATATTAAATTTATGTTAATTTGTTAACTATTGATAAAAAGTAAATTTAAAAATAGAGGGGGTTGTCTTTTTTATATTGTTAGAGATTAATAGAGAATCGATTTGTTTTTTATTTTAAATTTCTCATTAGCTTGACAGCGTGAAATTTAAACTTGAAGTGGCTATGCAGAAGTTAGAGGAGATCTTGTCTATAATTTCTCGTTATCTGGTTGGGAATAAATAGGATGTGATGCGTATGGATATGGGGCATCGCAAGGCGATATAGGTGTATATTGATTTTCGCTTCTTGCATACAAAGAGTTGAGCTTATGTTATTTTAGCCTATCATCCTTCGTTTAAAACGAAGGATGATAGGGCCCAGAGCTTTTGAAAAAATACGCGTCGTTTAAGAGCCTGTAGCAGCTTCTAGAGGTTGTTGTCCTACATCAAAGTCTGTGGAGTGGAACTTGACGTTATGATAAATATGATTGAGCACACGGCTTTTTTCTGTAGTAGAAAGAGTCGCGTAAGCTTTTCCTCTGAGATCAGGAAGACCGTAGAAATCACTGGGAATATATTTTCCTGGAGTTGTACCCCATGCTGAAAGAAATTCAGCAATGAATCGAATTTTGGTTTCTTTTTTGTTTTTGATATCCAAAGGGCAGTCAATTGCTTTTCCAATAAAGTCACGATAATCTTTTTCTGTACTACTTTGACTATTTTTTGCATTTCTTTTTAATGTTTTTTTTGTTTTATCAAATTGGCTACCTAACGTAGAGTTACAGTTGCTGTTACCGATAAAAATATTTTTAGGGTTGAGATACATAAGATTGACAAGGTGATCTGCTCCTTCTTGGATATTTTTAGAGCTTGGTTCTCCGTAACTTTGTGTGTTTACTAGCCATTGTTTCATTTTATTTATGTGATTACGTGAGCTGCTTGTTTGAGAAGTCAAAGCTTCGGGATATTCTTGCAGAACCAATTGAGCTTTAGATTGAATTTTTTGTTGTGCTTCAGAGAGTGTTGTAGAAGTACGAAGTTGCGTACGCATAAATTTGCATATGGTATCAGATGCTACAATATGACAGCGATCATAGCCAGGGGTCATTAAACCTTTATTACCAACACGGTGTCCTTTTCCAATTGCTTTAGCTATATTATTATATGTGATTTTACTCCAATCGGGCCATTTGTTCAGTCCTCGGCCTTCAGTACGATACTTATAGCCTAAGCGACCATGTTTATCTGTTGTGCGTTGATGAAAGCTAGATTTGACTCCGGCTTTTGCATCGTTTTTCCATCGCCGCATGTCTCTTTGACGGAAGGCTTGGAAATATGCAGCGTCGTTTTGCAAACTTTTGATAAGGGTTCTTTTGAATTTTGCAAAAGCTAAAGGGTTGCAGGATTGTTTTTTTATTTGAGCGATCTCATCAACAGTAGGAGCTCGATCTTTACACTTTTTTTTCATAAGAGCTAAAAAGAAAAGAGTTTGAGGAATACAAGCGTTTTTAGCGATTTCTGGAAGATCAATTTTTTTCCATTTACCATTAGTGAGGATGCAGGGTGTTGCGTGACCTTTTTCTATGAGCATACCTGTAGAGGATTGGCTCGTAGGAAGAGCAGCTTCGGCCATGTATTTTGCATTGACAGTGATATTTCCACTTCCTTCAGTTTTGAGAATGGAGAGACCGCTCTTACCGATAACTTTACAGAACTCTCCTTGGGGACTTAAGATCCGTTGTAGTTCTGCATGACCAAATTTTCTTCGTCCGGATTGCAAGCTATTGACTCGTGTACGATACCGTAGAGTATCAATAGATTTAGCGGCTTTAGTTTTGAATCCTTTAACTGCATGGTGCATTTTTTTGCTGATTAGAGGGCGGATAACGATCTCTTCAAGTGCTTTGACAGTTTCTTCAGAGAAAAAGCTTTGATATTTTCTTTGTGCTTGTTGAATAAATTCTTCGCGTTTGCTGATTTCTCGGTTACGGTTTTCACCTCCACCTTCTTGAGCAGATTGTGCTACTCGGGTTTCTAGTTGTTCTTTACATTTTTTTGGAAGCTCTATGGCAATTTTTGCAAAAGAGATACCATTAAGGAAAAGGGTGACTTTACTGGCAATTTCAGCAAAGATTTTAAGTTTTCGAGCGCTTCCTCCGCTCTCTTTATGCATATCAGTAAGGTCTCCAATACCTCCACCAATATTACCCATGAGGCCGTTGGCAAATTCATTATCGAAGAAGTTGTTTTTTGTGAGGAATTGGTCACGCATTTCTTCAAGATAGCAGTCTAGGGCTTTGACGGAATTGGTCATATTAGTGGAATTATCAAATATTTTTCCAAAACAGTCATTCATGGATTGAACGTGTCTTGGGAGTTTACCTTCTTGCTCTTGATGAAGTTTTGCTTTGGACTGTTTACGCATTTCTGCAATTAGTTCTTCCATAAGAGATTTCATCATCCAAGAGATGAATTCTTCAATTGCTGCCATAGAGACAGCTGTTGCAGCTTTATTGGCAACGTATTTACTGATATGGCGTACTTTGTTGCGCATATTCATGCCTTTGACATTTGTTCCCGGGTTTTTTGTACGGTTGCGTCCTTTTTTAAAGAGTTTATTTCCTTTTTTTCGGGATTGCTTTGCAGCTTGGAAGAGCTGTTTGGCTTCTTTAGTTTTTCCAACTCTTTTGGCTTCTTTTGCAGCACGAAGAGTAGCTTTAGATTGATTATGGAGCTTTTTGGCTTTGCGAGCTCTATTTAGCATTGCGATGCCTTTACCGACTCCACCAAGAAGAAGGAAGGCTCCTGTAGTTGCAAGGCTTTCGGTTTTTTGTTTGATATAATTATTCCAAGAGAAATTTCCAGAAATCAGACCATTGACTCCCATCATTATATCGTTCATGCCTTCACTGATAAGAGCACGAGCAAACGCAGCTCCAACGAGGACACCAACACCTGTTGTAGAAAGAGCGGCAAGGATGATAGCTCCTGCGGCGATTTGAGCGAGACCAATAAGGCTTGCAGTAATGGCAGCCCAAGGAGGTTCGGGAGCTTTTTCAAGGTCGTAGAGAGTATTGATTCCGTTTGCAGCAAGGGCAATAATTTCAGGATTTGCCTTTTCTTTTGTTTCGGATTTACGACGAATAAGATCTGTAAGGGTTTCATGTTTGAGTACAAATTTTTTGAAGTCCCGCATGTGTCCACGTTTGCTTGCAAGAAGAGCATTAAGGGATGCTGCATATTTTTTAAATTCTTCTTGTTTGCAGATCTCTTTGGCTGTATCGATTAAGGTATCTAGGGCAGTAAAAGGATTTTTAGTTTTAGCAAGGCTTACTTTAAGGCTATGATTTCGGATTGCTCCTTGGGAAAGAAGAGATGACCAAAGTTCGTTAGCGGCTTTTTCTTTACTTTCAGGGAGTGGGGTTGAATCGAGATATAGCTTTTTCTTTTCTCCTTCTTGGATTAGAACTGCTGTATCGAGGGTTATTTTAAGGTGAGTTTTCGCATGTTGTATAAACTCTTGTTCACTTCCCTCTATAAAGGCGTAGCAACGTATAAGGCCTTTATCTTTAAGAAGTGATAATAGGTTTTCACTGTTTTCTCCTCTTAGAGCGTTATTGAATTCGTCAAGAATAAAAGTTTTATTTTCAGAGAGGAATGCTGTGCATTTCTTTTTACATGTTTTAGAGAAGCTGTTAAACGGTTCACTATTTAAATCGTGGGCTTCTACTTCATAATGATCAACGCTTGAAAATTTTTGCTGTTCACGTAGGTGATCCCAGGCGTTTTTTTGTGTGAAAGTGATACAATTTTTGAGTTTTTCTTCTGTTACTTCTCGGTTTCTATCACTACCTGTTGTTTTGATTAGTTCTTTAAGCTTGGAGATGGTTTCTTCACAAAGCTTAGGGAGGTGTAGGTTTTCTTTAGAGCCGTTATTACGACGAATAGTTAAAGCTCCAGATTCTCCAGATGTATTAATTTTTTTGCTCCAGCGAGTTCTTTTGATTACACCAGAGTTAATAAGCTTTGTTACAAGAGATTTTGCTTTTTCTGTATCGATTAGAATGTTTTTAAATTCACTTAGATCGATTGTATCACCTGTAAGTGTTTTAAGGTGCCCTGCAATGGTTTCTAAGCCTTCTCTTTTTCGTTGATCTTGAAGAGCTGCGTGAATGGGAACAGTTTCGCTGTCTTCTTCGACTTGCGTAGGTCGTGCTCCAGAAAATTGCATTGTATCTGCAACTTGAGAAAGCATCATTTCACTACGAGTTGTACGATCGATGAGTTTGTTTAAAAGGCGTGATGCTTCTTTGATTTTTTGACGAGATTGTACACGTTCTTCAACGGATTGTCCTTCGAAGAGGGTACAAATTCCTTCATAAAAAGCTGCGTACGCTTCTACGTCTGTATTTGAGGCTGCGATATCAGTAAAGAGTTTTTTTGCATCACTATGTTGTTGTTTGCTCATCTTGTTATGAGCTACTTGCATTTTACTAGAAATGAATCGAGCTTTATTTTTTTCATCAGTAGGATCGCAAAGAAAATTTAATGTTTCAGTTTTAATTTTATTGAGTTTTTTTTGAGCTTCTTCAAGGATTAATTTTTCTTTATCGGCACCAAAATGGGCAAAAGTTTCATCGTCATCATAGGTTTGCATGACTCTAGAGAGGTAGAAACCCCAGCGGCATTGGAATTCATCGAGAAAAGGTTCATTGTTATCTATGCTAGATAGTTCTGTTTCGATTTCCCGTTTGCATATTAGGAACTTTTTATAAAGTTTGTGAAGAAAAGCGTTTTTGGGTATGTCCTTTGTGCGAATACTTTCATTTGTACAAAGTTCTTCAAGATCTCTTTGGTATTTGAGAATACCCATTGGGCAGCCTGCTTCATCGATTATTATTTGTTCACAGCTTCCTCGCATTCCTTGTCTTCCTGCACGACCGATTGCTTGCTTTTCGCTTCTGTCATTATCTGTGCTATAGGCTAAGATGACATGAAGCCCTTCTTCGGGAAAGCTTTCTTTATCGAACTGAATATCTGTACCTCGTCCGGCAATATTTGTAGCGATAAAGAGGTTACCTGTGGTAGCTCTTTCTAAGCGTTTGGCGCACTGTTCCATTTTTTCATTGGTGTCAATGGATAGAGTTGGGATAAGACCTTTTGAGGTAAGGTAGTCACTGAGTTCTTTAACAGTACCCATTTCTTCGACAATAACAAGAATGGGTTGCTCTTCTTTACGAGAGCGAATGCTTTCAGCAATTTTTTCTTTCCAGGTATCCTTGTCTTTTACAATAGTTTCTTTGAGTTCACGGAGTTGGCTTTTTCTTAGGCGTGGAAGGCTAAAAGTTTGTACAGAGGCGATGTCTTCGAGAAGAGAGCGAGTTCCTGTATTGCCTAGGGTTCCGGTTACACCATAGACTCGACCTTTGAAAGAGGAGGCAAGAGTCACGTTTGACTCATATACGGACATAACGGTTGGAAAAGTGATATTGAGGTTGTGTTTGAGTTGGATGAATTGGTGAAGCATTTCCATCCACTGGGTGGATTTTTGTTCAACACCAGAAGTTATATCCATAACGACAACGTTTTTATATTTGGGATCGTCTTGCTGTGCTTCAATAAAGTATTCACGTCCTTCTTGGAGAGTGATGGCTTCAAAACCGCTTTGAATCCAGGTACGAAGTGAGCGTTTGGCGTAGCCTTGTAATTTAGGAGTAAGGCGGTAGTTGTTACTTTCAATTCGAGCAAGATAAGTTTCGAGTATTTCGTCGACCATGCTTTCCATGAGAGCTTCATTTTCTTCATCACTTTCTTCATCCATATGCTGTTGAGACTCTTTGTATTTTAAACAAACAGTTCCCCAGAGTTCTTTAATAAAGCTTTCCATAAGACGAAAGTCGGTAACGTCTTGAGAAAGGAATAGGTTAAAGTCACCGTTATCGATAAGAGAGTGGTCTACCTCATCGATGTATAGGCAGGTTTCACTAAAGGGGCGTTTTTTCATGATAGACATGTTTTTTGCTTCTGTAAGAAGGCGATCTCGTTCGAAATCGGAAGCTTGTCCGTAAATAATATGGCACTTCTCATATCGTTTTTGGCGGATTGTGTTATCTTCGAGTGCTTGGCTATCACAATTATTACCGACTTTTACATCAAAGAGTTGATAGAATGCTTTACCTTTTTCAGCATCTCTTACGGCTAGAGCTGGGGTACTGGTAATAACATGGACGTTGCGTTGTTTTAATACATTTGCCATGACAACAAGGTTTGTGATTAAAGTTTTGCCCTCTCCAGTACCAATT
>JBDQID010000087.1:0-6524 GCA_040264515.1 Chlamydiales bacterium | reverse complement strand
GCTTGCCCCTTCTCTTTTTAGCGATATCGATTTGCCAGAAGAGGTACTGTTTTCTGCGGTTTTCCCTGTGATTTGCGCTGAAGGGGAAGGGTTGCGTTTTGAATTTTCTCTTGTTGATGGCTCTGTTTTGTGTAATGGGGAAAAAATAGATGCGAGCCATGACTTTGGCATGCAGACTGCTTTTTACGAGCTGTTTCATTGCCGTGGGTATCCTTTTAAGAAGCTTCCAGGAGAGAGATCCGGTGAGTTTATCTTGCAGATGAAAGATCAGCGAGATGAAACTTTTAATATTGTGATGAAGCCTTCTTCATGGGGAAGGAAAGGTACTTTAAAACGCATAGAAAAAAAAATAGATGCCGAGAATTATGTTTATTTAGAGCAGCGTTATGTCTCTTCGTATCCGGATTGGCCCAAATTCTCTCTCTCTTCTTGCCAAGTATGGCTCTCTCAGCAAGAGCCGCATAGAGCCGTTGTGATTGATTCAGAAACAGGTGAGGTTATAGCGAAGGTTAATGAGAGAGGAGAGTTCTTGCTTTCAAGGCTATCGGAGACGAAACGGTTCCATTGGATCTCTTTTGAAGAGCCAAAAGAAGAGGAGGCTGCTTTAATGTGCTTCACAGAGCAGGAGTTGCTACTTGCTTTTGAAGAAGTTACAGAGGATATAGAGAATGCGGAAGTTTTTGTTGAGTGTATGCAGTATGTGGATAGCAAGGATAACGCGCTTCGCTTTAATAAGCAGTTAGTAGGAGATAAGATGCGTCTGGTGTGGGAGAAAAATCCGCGCTATTTTATCTCGAAGAATCAAAGACTCAGTGGAATTTCTAGATTAGATAAGTTTTTAATTATTGAGAATAGTGATGGTGAGAGAAAAGTGATCTTGCCTTTGAGTCCTATTGGAAAACACATGCAAGCTCCTTCTACTTATCAGTATGAGATGATTAGCTTGGGTTCTGATAATCAGGTAAAGCCTGCCTCTGCTTTTCAAAGTGCTTTATTAGCTTATTACAGTTTGGCTGCTAAAGATTACGATCGGGCTATGGAGCATCTACAGGATGCTCACCGGTTTAATTCGTATGAAGAGAGAGAGTTTAAGGTTTTAGGATGGATTGCGATGCAGGCGATGGAGAGCAAGGATGCGCACCCGAGTGCTTGTGCTGTGCGCAGTTTTGCTTGTTGGCTTGCAAATGAAAATATAAGAAGACATCCAGAGAGCGTAGATATTCCAGAGCTTGGGGATACAGAGCTTACGAGTTTTCACTCTTCACCACTACTCTGGAAAGCTTTTTGGTTGAATAAGACAAAGTTTAAATCTTTAGAGAGCGCCCTTGAGTTTTCAGCAAATATGCTTACCCACGAACAGTATTCTCGTTATCTGAGTCGCTCTCGCAATGTTCCACATAACTTGCGCCTTCATGAAGCGGAGCTGTTTGCTGAATATCGCAGTTTACTCTCACCTTTTGAAGAGGCGTCGTGGCTGCGTTCTTTGGGCTCTGGAGCTGTTGTTGTAAGAAGCCGTTTGGCGGAGCTAACGGAGCAGGCGCTGCCTGTGGAGGGTAGAGTCGTTCGTAAAGCTGTGCCAGAGGCTACTAGACTTGAGGATGTGGTAAGGTTGTCTTCTAAAGACTTATTTGGTTCGGCAGTTAAAAGAAGGTGGAGCAGTGATTATTTGGGTCGTGATCGCCTGTGTGATGAGGTGATCGATCTACGCTCCAAGGGAAAAGTAAGGGAGTTTCTCTCTTCTTTGAAACCGGTAACAAGGCTTGATTTATCTTACCCGAATTTTCACCATCTTTTCAATATAGCTAGGGGCCCCCATCGCTCTCTTCTTTTAGATTTTTTATCTGTTAACCGTCAGTTATCGGGCGATATTATAAAACGATGGAATAAGATCGCTGTTAATCAGGTATTGGGAATTATTTTGGAGATCTGCTGTGTTGATGAGGAGTTTGCAAGTAAATTTGAGCAGATCCGTTTGCTGCGTAAGTCTTCTTATCAAGAGAGCAGAGGTGTAAGAGATACTTATGCAAAAAAAGTCGTAGGTTGCGAAAGAGAAATAATAAAGAGAGTAGAGCTGTATTACAGTGAGAGTGGGGGGCTGCTTGAGGGCGGAGGAGATCTGCTATCGGTATTGGATACGCAAGAGGCGTCTTACGCTTTGACACAAGAGCTGACTCCTGCGCAGAATTTACGTGTCGAGTTGGAGCGTTTAGCGCCTATTCCTTTGAAAGATTTGGCTCAGAAGATAGGTATGCGGTACTTTAAAAAAGAGGGGAGTGAGCTCTCAGAGCACGCTGCGTTCCCTAGAATGAAAGAAGCTTCAAGCGTATATATGCAGGCCAGATTAAATGAACTTGAAGAAGATTATCAGGTAGGATGTGAGCATAATGATAGGCAGTTCAGCTATGTTCTTAAAGAGGGTCAAAAGCTGCATTCGATTCAATCTAAGCTTGAAAATGCACTGCGTCAAAGAGGGCGTCGCCGTGATATTTTGAAAGCTCAGATGTTAGCAATGGCAGCAGATATTCCAGGAGAGGAAGCGTTATATGCAGACAAGATTTTAGCAAGAATGGGTCGAGAGCGCCCTGTACCGGATGTTGACTTGTGTGTGAGGCTTTTTTTACAAAACAAGCTACAAGCATTAGATTTATCAGAGAATAAAATTAAAGAACTCTATTTGAAGATCGAAGAGTTTTTAGTTGTTGCAACTGAAGTGCAGCGCTTATCAAGAGCGAAAAAAGGTTTGCTAAAGAGTGTAAAGGCGAAAAGTGAGTTAGAGCGGGACGAAGAGTTGCACAAAGCTGGGGCAGCTTTACAAGAGCTGCGCGCTTATCCGTATCGGGACTATCCAGCACTGTTGGCATTTGAGTATAAGAGTGGGATGATGATTCGGAGTAACCAGTTCTCTGCTATAGATGCGATGTTACATGGAAAGAGAGAGAGCTTTCCGAACGCATTTATCCAAAGGATTATGGGTGGAGGAAAGACGCTTGTTTTGGGCACGGTGATGGCTTTATTAAAGGCGGACGGTCACCATCTTTCGCTCTTGGTGCCTCCGGCGTCGCTGTTTGATACAAATGCGCAAGATATGAAGTTGCGTTTGAGGAGAATTTTTGGACAAAAGGCTCAAACCTTGCTGTTTTCACGAGATTCCGAGCATTTTAGTCCTGAATACCTCCATCAAATGCGCAACATACTGCACGAAGCGATTGTCAATCGCGACTTCCTGATCTTGCCTCCGGAATCATTACAAAGCATGCAAAATAAGTATATTGAAACTTTGGATCGTATTGCTTCGACTTCAGATAAGAGCGAAGTTGAGCGTTTAGAGCGTAGTAACGCCATTCTTAAAAGTATTCTCTCTTTGCTCAAAGAGAGAGGTGTGATGACTCTGGATGAGGTGGATGTGACGATGAGTCCGAAGAAGGAGTTTAACTTTCCTCTGGGAGAGGGCGCAGAGCTTGATCCTGTGGCAACGGAGCTGATTAAAGAGATCTTTGTCACTGTGGCAACGGATCCTGTGATAAGAGAAATGGGGATAGATTTTCGCTCTGAAGAGCAAAAGGCGCTATCAGCAGAGCAGTTTATGCAGATGAAAGAGCAGCTGGTTGGCGCTTTTATCGTGCGTTTAAATCGTGACCGGAAGTGGCAAGAGAGGCTTGGGATTTCAGATGGGGAAGAGCAGTGGCAGCAGCTGTTTGAGTATTGGAGTGGAGAGCGTGCAACAGCTCCGGAATTTGTAGACGCTTTGGCAAGTTCTGGAGATAAGGGCAAGGAAAAAGCCGCAGAATACATTGTGCTGCTCTTTAAAGAAATGGACTCTTGGCTCCATGGATCATGGCAGAGAATTGCCAACTTACATTACGGCCGCTCGCTAGCGGATTCTGAGCGCGGTATTGTCATCCCTTATCGTGCAGGGAAGACTCCGGTAGAGAATTCGGAATTTTCAGGCAAGTGGGATATGATTAATAAAACGTATCAGTGGTACCTTCAAGAAGGGCTTTCATTTGATCAGACGAAGCAGATGATTTCGTTTTTTCAAGAGCAGGCACGAAAGGAGTGGAGAGAGTCTGGGCGTTCGAAACCGATCGAAGAGCTTGCAGCTGTTGGGTTGTTTACGGAGGTTATTCAGCCACTGGAGATTTCTCTTTTATCGCTTTCGTTGGAAGATAGAGCACAGATAGAGCGCGTGCAAGAAGCGGTGCGCTCAAAAGCGGCATCGTCTGCGGCGATTGAGGCAACGCTTGATTTTGTGAGTCGAGTGGTTTTTGCTTCAGAGAAGGTGTATGAAGAGCAAGTGAACTGTAACGCGCGCTCTTTGTGCTCGATGCTGAAAACGGTGCAAGGTTACAGTGGAACAATGGAGAACCGTAATACATATTATCCTTCAATAAAGTCGGGACTGCCAGAAGAAGAGACGTGGGATGTTCAGCTTGATAGCGGAAGCAACGGGCAGATTATGGATAACTTGCTTGCTAGTAATCGCGAAGTTCACGTCTCGCGCTCTGTTCAGCCAAAAGAGCTTTTAAAAGAGCAGTTGGCCTCCCACCCTCTTGCAGATCAATTTCATGCAATCATAGATACAGGAGCACTTTTCAAAGATTACAGTAATGAAGAGATCGCAGTGCAGTTTTCTGACTATTTTTCAGAGTATGATGAGAGTGGTATTAAAGGGGTTTTATATTTTGATAGTCAAACGAATTTGCTTTGCTGCTTGAAGAGTGATGGCGAGGTAGTAGAGCTTCCTACGACAGATCGCGATACGATCGAGGGCATGACGGGCTGTACGCAACAAGAGCTCTTTACTTTTTTTGATCACAGGCATCATACAGGAGCTGATATTGCTCTTTCGTGGAATGCGCGCGCTTTTGCGGTAACGGGCAGGTAAAGGTTGACCCCTCAACTAAAAAATTTAACACGCAGTTGAGGTGCTTTGGATTGATTGATGTTCAAGAAAAAATAGATACCTACATCCGATATCAGAATGTTTGAGGGAGCTGAGGAAGTTGGCTTCTTTTTGCCAGGGGTTTGGGGACTGGTCCCCAATCTAATCGGACTTCTTATAAAAAAAGCCTTATCTAAACAATATTTAGGTAAGGCTTGGATGCCAATATCCGCATAACGTCATGAATCGATCGCTTTCGGAAGTGGACTTCTTTTTGCGGGTATAATTTAACAAAACCTTTAGTTAAAGACTAAATAAAAAACCTTCATTGTTATAATGCTTTTTTTTTGAATCAAAACATGTAGCAACAATGAAGGTTAAATCTTATACAAACTATTGTAACATGATCTATTGTAGAAGTAAATTTAAACAACACACTATTCGCTTACAAATGGTTCGCTATGCTCAAAAAAATGGCATCAAGCCTGCCGCCAGGCATTTTGGCTGTAGCAAGAATACTATACGTCTTTGGAAGCGTAGATATGAGTCTGCAACTGCAAAGCCTCTTTCTAATCGGCATTGTGGTCCTCATAATATTCCTCATAAAACATCTCAAGATGAAGAAGACAAAATCATTGAATATCGTGATCAAGCTCCCTGTTATGGAGCCAAAAGGTTAAAATGGTTTTTTGATATAAAGGCCTCAGAAGGTGCTATAAAAAGGATTCTTAGAGATAATGGATTAACAAAAAAAAGAAGGAAAAAATATCAAAAGAAGAATGACCTAAGAGCTGTAAAAGCTACTTACAAAGCAGTATCGCATCATCAAGAAGATGTAAAACATTTGTATGATATAGCAAATTATTACCCTCAATTACAGAGTAAAAAATTACCAAAGTATCAATATACAATTCGAGATACTAAGAGTGGGCTCATGTTCCTTGGATTTTCGAGTAGATACAATGAGCGAAATTCTGAATTATTTACAGAGGCCTATTTTTCTCATTTAAAAAATTTAGGAGTAGATCTCAAGGATATAACAATTCAGACAGATAATGGAAGTGAGTTTGGCTCTGCGAAACGAGATATTACCACCCCAGGATTCCTTCATACAATAGTAGAGGTTTACGGAGCGAACCATAACTATATTCCTCCGGGAATGTGTAATGCTAACGCAGATGTAGAGTCTGTACACAACACAATAGAAGAAGAATTCTTTGATCTTGAAGATTTCGGATCTCGTAAAGATTTTTTTGTTAAAGCTCAAGCATATCAAAATTTCTATAACGTTGTTCGCCCTAACTTCTCGAAGAACACCAAAACACCTATGGAAATCATAGAAAACGACCGAGATGCATCTTTTGCTCGTAAAGTAGTCGATTTCCCTGTGTTTGATATTGACTTGCTTAGAGGGTTTGCTGATACTGATAAGAGTAACTATTTAAGGGGTCAGATTCTACCTGCCCTTCCCGGTTCGACTTTTAACCTGATTGTGTTTAACAGTTTATGGGAATGGTTTTTAGACCACGGTAGTGGTCGTCTCTCTCTTTAGCCCAGTACTTCAGTGCTGGGAGAGGATAATAATAACATTGTACCGCGGTAGCGGTAATTCTCTTCCCCTTTAACTTAAAGAGGTTGAGAG
>JBDQID010000086.1:0-6526 GCA_040264515.1 Chlamydiales bacterium | reverse complement strand
GTGTAGAAGGCCATCAATGCCGTCGAGGTCTAAGAAGACACCGAAATCAGTGATGTTTTTGACGACACCTGTACGGATGTCACCTTCTTGAATTGTTTCAAGAAGCTCAGCTTTCTTAGAAATACGCTCTTCTTCAAGAAGCTCACGACGCGAGATAACAACGTTTTTGCGCTCAATATTGATCTTAAGAATTTTGAAATCAAAAATTTTGCCGATGTACTCGTCAAGATTCTTGATGCGCTTGTTGTCGATTTGTGAACCTGGTAGGAATGCTTCCATGCCAATGTCAACCATAAGGCCGCCCTTGACTTTGCGCATAATTCTACCGGTGACAATAGAACCTTCTTCGCAATGCTCGAGAATGTATTCCCACTGTCTTTGACGACGAGCTTTGTCTTTCGAGAGTACAATTTGACCACTTTCATCTTCGGACTGGTCTAAGAAAACTTCAACTTCATTACCGAGAGTCAGTTCTTCAGGGTCAATGAACTCTTCTATTGGCACCATGCCTTCGGATTTAAGACCAACGTCAACGACAACAAAATCTTTAGAGATTTCAACGATGTTACCTTTGAGGATGTTTCCAGGAACCATAGGTGCAAGATCGCTTCCGGACTCTTCTCCAGGAACGCCAAGTAGGCTTTGGAACATGCTTGCATCAGATTCTTGGAACTCTTCATCGTCGAGGATGTTTTCTTCATTCCAGTCGTATTGGGTGTTGGTTTGGGTGTTATTGGACATTGTTTGGGGTTTCTCCTAAAGTTTATCTTTGATAAGTCGTCAATGTTATCAAATAGCAAACAAAAATTGCAATGAAAAAGGGGGAGAGATGCTTAAAAGTTCTCTTTTAAAAAAAACTTCCATAAGGTAAAAACTTACAGCTTCAAAAGGCTGCAATTAAAAGTAGCGGTTTTAAGTGCAGTTATACCAAACTTATGGTCAATTTTGGTATAATGTCAAAAAAATGAGGTTTTTTATTTATGCAGAGTACTCTTGTTATGAAACTCGGCGGGGCTGCGGTCGCAACACCTGCAAATTTTTTTCATTGCGCAGCGATTATTAAACAACGCTTGAAAGAGTACAGTCAATTAGTCGTTGTTGTCTCCGCTATGCAAGGAATGACTGATCAGTTAATTAATCTTGCAAAACAGATAAACGAAGAGCCTCAGCCAAGAGAGTATGATATGCTGCTTTCGGTTGGAGAAAGAATCAGCATGTCTTTACTTGCCATGGCTCTTGCAAAAGAAGGGTGCGAAGCTGTGAGCTTTACTGGCTCTCAAAGCGGTATTATAACGTGCGATCAATACTCGGACGCTAAAATTATCGAAGTCAGACCGCATCGCTTACTTCCCCACTTTAATAAAAATAGAGTCGTTATCGTCGCAGGTTTTCAAGGCGTTAGTCAAAGCGGTGAGATTACAACTCTTGGACGTGGTGGCTCTGATACAACAGCTGTAGCTCTTGCGCTCGCTTTGCAAGCTGATAGAGTTGAATTCTACAAGGATGTTGAGGGACTGTTTTCCGAAGACCCTAAAAAAAATATTGATGCAAAGCTGTTTCACAGTTTGACGTACAAAAAAGCGGCAGCTCTGCTTGAGAGTGGAGGGAAAATCCTCCATAAAAGATGCGTGCAGCTAGCAGAGTGCAACGCTCTAGAACTTCACGTACGCTCTTTTAAGAGCTTTTTCGAATGTGGAGAAAAAGTGGGAACGCGTATCTTTGACAGCTCTCTTAAAACACCGGCACAGCCTGTATATGAGAAGCAAAAGGAGCATAAGGAGTACGCTGCTTATTAAAAACTCTTTTTTAGTTTTTGTAGCTAAATCTTCGTGAAAAATTTACGCGAAGATGAAGAGACTGTGTTTTTAATTTTATTTCCTCTTCGCATCCCTGCGCCCATAACTTTTGCGCCTAAATTTATCTGAATAATTTATGCGATAGAGTAGTGGTGTTTTTTTTAATTTTACCTCTTTTGTGCTCTTGTTAAAATAACGTGAGCTTGACTCTTAATTTAGTCCTATCTACTGGTTTGTAGAAATAGTTTTTAGACCACGGTAGTGGTTGTTTCTCTTTTTAGCCCAGTACTTTAGTGCTGGGACGGGATAATAAGAACAGTGTGCCGCGGCAGCGGTACCTCTCTTCTTTTTTAACTTTGAGATCCGGAGAGATGCCACTACCGTGGCGTAGGTTTTTTTCTCTCTTTAGCCCAGCACTAAAGTGCTGGGCTAAAGAGAGAAACGACCACTGCCGTGGTCTAAAAACGACTGTTATAAACCTTAACCAGTAACAAATTGAACTCAGGAGCTGACGTTAAAATAGGTTGCGCTGGTTGCGGATGTAAGTGAAAACTTCTAGATCAGAATAACGGCCCATATCGACGGCTCTTTTCAAACCGTCTTCATGGCTGCGGAGGAATGGATTTGTTCGCTTCTCTTCGCACATTGAAAAAGGAACGGATGGCAAACCCCTTTCTCGTAATTTTTTAACCATCTCTAATCTATTAAAGATAGCTTTATTCTCAGGTTCTAAACTAAGTGCGAACTCCAAATTTTTCTGCGTATATTCATGCCCACAAAAGATTTGTGTGTCATCACGGAGTTTCATTAGTTTTTTTAAAGAACCTAACATATCTTCTGGTGACCCTTCAAATAGACGCCCGCAACCACCCGCAAATAAAGTGTCTCCGCAGAAAAGCCATCCGACCTGTGGCTCGTAGAAGGCAACGTGTGTCGAAGTGTGTCCGGGTAGGGCGTACACCTTAAAACTAAGGGAGTCAATGGTTATTGTGTGTCCATCTTCGACATTTTGATCCTGCTCTGTAATACGTTCTTTGTCAGGTCCAATTACAGTACAGTCGAGACTTTCCTTAAGAGCTGTGATGCCTCCGATATGATCTTGATGATGGTGAGTGATTAGGATGTCTAGGTGCTTAATCTCCTTGCCCTCGATGTGATCGAGCACGGGTTGAGCTTCCGACGGATCAACGCAGATCGCCCCAGATTCTGTTTGGATAAAGTAGATGTAGTTATCGTTGAGTGCTGAGAGCGTGTTTACGCGCATGATCGGATCCTTTGTGTAGTAATTCGGAGACTATTTGTTGAGCCGGGATTTCAAAAGAGAGTTCAGCAGAGCCGACTTCGTAGTCAATTTTTGTGACACCTATGATATTGGCAACGGCTCTAGTCGGAGGCACACGATTGCCAGATTGAAATGGAGAGAAAGTCGGCTTTAAACTCTCCCCATATAAAACTTGATATTTTTGCGAGATTTCAATGAATAGCTTGCCATTACTCTTCTCTTTCGTAATTTTAAAATGAGTGTTTTTTGTTCTGTTTTGTTTGGATGTGCTTCTTTGAGTGATCGCAACTCCAATGTCCATATTTTGAAATCGCTCAATTAGTAGCTTGGTCATGTCAAAAATGGTAGCTTGGGTGCAAATCTGCATGATGTTTAAGCTAATTTGCTCGGAATTAGTTAGTCCTAAGAGCAGATAAAAAAGAATATTCGCTTGCTGATCACCTTTCGTAGCAAGGCATGGTACTGTTCGGTCTTTGACAGATGTGGAGAATCGAGGGAGATCTAGCACGACTTGAGTTGGGACGTTTAGCCCCTTTTCAAACGGAAGGGGAGTTGTGTTTTCAAAAGCTTCTTTTGTAGCTTTGAAAAGCTGATGCGTAAAATCTTGTATTGAGGTAGAATACTCCTCTTTATCTCCGGTGCTTTTTATGAGAACATCACAATATTCACCAAGATCACTAGCTGTTGAGCAAATGGCTGTAGAAGGCATTTTGCATTCTTCGTCCTCAGAGGTAATCTCAAACGACGTTAGAAAGATTTGAGTTGCGGTTTCAGCGGTTTTTTTTGATACGGGTTTGCATGAGATGGAAACTAAGCTTTTCTCGCTCTCGCTCATCTCAATTGCCTTTAACACGGTACGGATGATAGCCCACGGCCTGTTTTTCTTTTGGGAGCAAATAGAAGGAGGGTTGAAAGGTGGAACGAGAGTCCAAGCGTGAGAAGATGTTATAGAGCTCATAGAAAACCGAAGTGTTATGAAACTTTTAAAGTATGTTTGTAGCAGAATGATTCGTAAAGAGAAAGAAAAAGAGCTGAAAGAAAAAATGAATGACCTAGGGATCCATGAAAAGGACCTGGTAGAGAAATTTATTTTGGGGTCCGGAAAAGGGGGACAAAAAGCTAGTAAAAGTTCCTCTTGCGTTTATTTACGTCATATTCCTACTGGAATTGAAATAAAATGTCAAAAGGATCGTTTAAGAGAAGTTAATCGTTTTTTAGCTCGTAGAGAGCTTGTAGAGAGGTATCAGGAGCGCTTTTCTACAGAAGAAACAAAAAAGCAAAAGCTTCAACGCAAGATACGAGAACAGAAGAAGCGGCGTCGACGGCGTAGAGACGCGAATTTGCAAGGAAATCAAGATGGAGAACAGTTAACCTGATTATTCAGAGAAATATAGAAAAAACGTTTCCAAAAAATACTTAGCTTAGTTAAATATAGCTCCAAATCATCAATGTTAAAATGGAACAAAACAAAAATGAGAAGTGATAGATTGAAAAAGCTCGAGGCTGAACTGCAAGACCTAAAGCAGTGGTTAAACCTTGGACTTGTACCGAAAAAAGATATTGAAAAACATAAGGCCGAAATTTTTACGATTCAATCGAAATTAGATGAAGAACAAGAACGCTTGCAATTTCTTAAGGAAAGTGGTGATGTAGAAGAGTTCGTAACTCCAAAACGCTCACCAAGAGCCGCAGCCTCCTATACCGATACACAAGCTCTGCCAGAAATAGATATCGCGGAAGAGACAACGGGCCTTACAGACGCTGGTTTAGATATGGAAACGGATCAAACAGATGCAGATACAAGCTTAACTTCTGCCAAAGATGAAGGTGAAGTAACGGAAGCTGTTGCTGATGAGGACGATCCCTTTAGTGATAAAAATAGATGGCGACGTGGTATTGTAGACCCAGATGATGATTCTTGGTGAGCCAAGAGCTTGGGATGAAATTAGCCTCTATTTTCATATTCCATTCTGTTCTCGTAAATGTGACTACTGCCACTTCTTTGTCCTACCAAATAAAGAACCATTAAAAAAACAATTTTTTGATGCTCTTAAAAAAGAGTGGCAACTTCGCAAGTCCCTTCTAGAAGGTAAACAGGTGACTTCCGTTTACTTTGGAGGAGGGACGCCTTTTTTATTAGGACCTAAGCTTATCGGAGAAATATTAAGCTGGCTTCCCTCCCTAGAATCGATCAAAGAAGTGACTTTAGAAGCGAATCCCGAAGATATCACTTTTGATAAAATTAAAGCGTACGCTGATGTTGGAATCAATCGTGTTAGCATCGGAGTCCAAGCTTTTGATGACGCTCTTCTCCCTCGCCTGGGACGGAATCACACAGCTCTAAAGGCTGAAGAGTCCGTAGAGCTTGTTCACAAAGCCGGAATCTCGAATATTTCAATAGATCTTATGTATGATCTGCCGATGCAGACTCTCTCTTCTTGGGAAAATTCCCTGAAAAAAGCTGCCGCATTACCCATCACACATCTCTCTTTGTATAATTTAACCCTCGAACCGCACACCGTTTTTTTTAAAAAAAAGAAGGATATCATCCCAACCCTTCCTTCAGAAGAAACAAGTGCTCAAATGTATAAGATGGCTCAAGCGACTTTGTTATCTTCTGGATTTTCTCAATATGAGATTTCAGCCTTTGCAAGAGATGAGAAGCTCTCTTTACATAACACGGGGTATTGGACCGGTCGTCCTTTTATTGGTTACGGCCCTTCGGCATTTAGCTACTTTAATGAACGGCGTTTTCGAAATATAGCTCATTTATCAAAGTATTGTAACTCTCTTGAAAAAGGTAGCGACCCTGTAGATTTCGAAGAAGAACTCTCACCTGAAGCTAAACTCTCAGAGCGATTTGCAATTCAGCTGAGACTTCTAAAAGGTGTCTCACTAGCTGAATTTTCACTCTCAACGTCATTTACCGAAACTTTGAAAGAACTAAAGAAGGCAGAACTTCTACAGTTCAGTGGAGATATTGTAAAGCTCACAAACAAAGGCATCTTATTCTACGACACCGTCGCCGCAGAAATTATTTAACGTGAGTTTCGTAGTTATAATTTTGAAAATCAATGATTAAGATAGACGCAAAACGGTAACTAGCGTTCTGTCGCATAAGTTCTTCAAGAAAATCAAAAATCGACTTTAAACCATTTATCCTTATTCAACGTTTAATTTAAAACTTTACCCTTACACAACATTCAGTGGTTGTAGCACGGGCGCTCCGCATTCGCATCAACCTAACATAGATTTCTGATATTTAGTGGCATACGCTGAGAGTGCTAATATTAACGTTAGTTCGACTCTTAATTCCGCCCTGTCTACTGGTTTATAGAAATAGTTTTTAGACCCCGGTAGTGGGGCTTTCTGAGGTTGTCGGGGGGCGGGGTGGGGGGGGGGGGGGAATTTGTACCGGGGGGCCCGGCCGCGGGCGCGGGCGGGGTGT
>JBDQID010000085.1:0-6583 GCA_040264515.1 Chlamydiales bacterium | reverse complement strand
GGCACATTTTGATAAAGTCATCGATGGGAGCGCCAGCTTTGACCATGAGCATAATTCGGCGTGGTCGTTTTAGCTGTCTGAAAAACTCTTCTAAGGAGTGCGTACCGATGACATTTGTATCTTTTGCAGGCCCTTCGATAAAGTCGTCGACTTTACTCGTTGTGCGGTTGAAGACGGCTACGGTGTATCCGTGATCGTTCATATTGAGGACGAGGTTTTGTCCCATGACTGCTAGGCCGATAAGGCCGATATCTGCTGTGCTCAATTTTATACCTTTCAAGAGTTTTAGTAAGATCCAACGTCTAGGAGAGGTTGTTTGATCTCTTTATATGTTTTGTTGACAAGTCGCCCATTTGCGAAAGTAAGGGTGTAATGGCGGTGTAGTGTAAGGCCTTGTGAAATGGGGATTCTTTCGATGTAGAGGAGCTGCTTTCCTCTGTGTGAGCTGGCTGTTTTATCAGCAGTGCCAACCATTTGATGGATGTCAGCTAAAGAAGTGCCTAGCGAGATGGTGTCGTAGCGGTTCATTGTCATGAACGGCTGCGAGCAGGCAGTAAAGAAAAGAAGGAGTAAAGAGAAAAGAATAGTTTTCACGGTATGCTATCTTTTAGTTTTTTCCAGATCGTGCCCTCGATTGTGGTACGCATTTGATCTTTAGAGGTAAATTCTGCTCTTGTCAGATACCCTTCTTCATCCTGCTTTTCAAACACTTCATACCCTTCGAAATTTAGATCTGTACCACGGAATTCCCAGGCGATGATTTTTTCATCAGCAACACCTTTGCCTGTGACTTTACCAAGGATGTCATTACGAAGACAGACGGTGAAGCTGTCTTGTTGGAAAGCGTTGAGGGTGAATTTATTGAGCATTTTATCTTGGGCATCGTGAATTTCAACTTCTTGTTGAAGAAGGATTTCGTCATCTTCTTGTTCAGAGATCGTCCAGCGCGTATTGAATTGTAGTTGTTCTGGGGACATGCTAAAGGAAATGAGTCCTTGCCCGAGCCAAATGCCGGGTGAGAAAATAAATTTATGTACAGCTATCAAAACATGAACCTCCGACTGTAGATGCTTTGTAGGATGCCCAAAGCCGCCATTGTTGACAAGACCGATGATCCTCCATACGTTACAAGAATAAGTGGCACACCGGTAATGGGTAGGAAGCCTATCATCATACAGATGTTAACAAGTACGTGCATAGCGAGATAAACGGTGATACCAGCTGAGAGTAGTCGTCCAAAAGAGTCTTTTGCAATAGCGGTCACTTGGAATCCAAAATAGATTAATGAATAAAATAGGCCCATCAAGAATATAAGTCCTAAGAGGCCGAACTCTTCTTCAAAAGCTGGAAAGACGGAGTCTGTGTGTGCAGCAGGCAGCCACCCTTTAGCAGAGTATTCGCCCTTTCTCCATCCGGATCCAGTAAGGCCGCCAAGAGCAATCGCAGTGACGGCTGCTTTTTGGTGATGGGTGTTGGGGTCTAGGCGATCGAATTGGTACTCTTTTAGAGCGAGGGTAGCGTAGGGGCGCAAGGTTTCGTGTGGGATAACGTTTAAGAAGATGAGTAGTACGCAGATGGTAACAGCGATAGCGCTTTTTGTCATGATGCTGACAAGGGTTGGATGGATGTCGCCGAAGTAAAACATGACGAGCGTGATGGGGTAGAGCACAAGGGCTGTACCCAGGTCGGGCTGTTTTAGAATGAGTAAGAAGGGGATCCCGACGATAACAGCGCTAAGAGCGGCTGTACTCCATTGGCTAGCCGAGCCTTTTCTACGCTCTAAGAACCAGCTAAGGCTAATAACAACAATGAGTTTTGCGTATTCTGAGGGCTGGAAGTTGAAGTTAATAAAGGGCAGGCGGTACCAGCGACGGACATTTGCAATGGGATCGGTAAAGAATAGGCCAATAAGAGCAACAATCATTAGGGCGTAGAAAATCCAGGCGCATTCTCGCAACTTGTTGTAGTCGATGCTAGCGCAAAGGACGTAGACGATACCGCCTAGGAAAAACCACTGTATTTGCGCTTTTACGATCGGAGTAAAAAAGCTCTTTGTCGGAGCCATATCCACGGTTTGAGAGGAAAGAACAACAAGGCTTATGAACATGAGTCCCAGTATCACTGGGATCATCCGAAAATCGATACGTTTGAGATTTGAGAAGATTTGCATTACTGTTTTTTTGTTAGGGATCTTTTTGAATACAAAGTTTTAGTCTCTGTTTCGATGGCAGCCTTAAGAGGGTCCGATTTAGGTAGAGTGTCGAATCGTATGCAGTCGATTTTTAGAAGTGTATCAGCTTTGTTAATAATTTTTAAGGTTTCTAGCCCATCTTTTTCAGATACTGTTGTACAGTAGGTGGCAATATCGATATCAGACCGCTCTGCATTATCACCACGAGCCCGTGAGCCAAAGAGTGCAATTGCTTCAACGAAAGGTAGGAAGCAGAGCGTTTTTGTAATATCTTTCATTAAGGTTAATAGTGGAATTTATGCGTTGTTATCTGTAGTGGCGCGAAAGCCGCATCCTTTCAGGATGCGTGGGTATCCGAAGTAGCGGATAAGCGGCCATTCGCGGCAGAGGGTAGGGCGTAGGCGGTAGTGACCGCATCGTCCATTCTTTTGCAAATAGCGACAGCCCATGATAACCATGTTTTTCCCCTCGGACTTGATGGGCTCTTTTTGGCGGAGATAGAATCCGTTTATCTGTGTGTACCAGAAGTAAAAAAGGCGGGCGATGATGCCTTTTGGCTCTGGAATTAAGACGTAGTAGCAGCAGTTGCCTCTTTGGTGGCAGTGCCCTTCTTGGCGAAAGGGAGGGCGTACGATTTGGCGTGCGAAGCGCTGTGAGGCGAGATCTAGCAGCACGAAAGGGAGCAGAAGCGCGCGGATGGGCCAGCGGATAATACCGGGTAGCCACTGTTTGGGGATTTTCCCATCGGGAGGTAGTGGCTGTTTGGTAGCGTTGCCGGCAGCCTCTGTGAGTTCTTCAACGCTCTCCCACTTGTACATCTTTAAGCTCATGTTGCCCTCGTGATTAGACGCCCGCTGTAGATAGTTTTAAGGGTTTGGTCACGAAGTTGTACAACTAAGCTACCGTCTGAATTAATGTTTACTTGTGTGCCGGAAAATTTACGGTCTCCGGCTTGTACGATGATCTCTTCTCCTGTGTAGGCAAGGCGGTGCTTAAGAGCTTCTTGAAAGGGGGCGGATCCGTGTTGTAGATATTGCAGTAGTTGCTTTTTAAACTCTTCGCTTAAGTGTTGGATGATCTGTTGGATTTCGAATTTTTCCCCAGAAAGAGTGAAAAGAGAGGCTGCTGGTTGGTCGATATTTTCGAAGCGCTCTTTTGGGGAGTTGATATTCAGGCCAATACCGATGGCAACTGCGAGTGTATCGCCTGTATCTGTCACTTCACAGAGGATACCTCCGATTTTATTACCGTCAATCAGCAGATCGTTAGGCCATTTAATCAGAGGTGTAAACCCGTACTCTTCGAGCGCATAGCAGGCGGTAAGTGCTAGCAGCTGGGTTAGAACTCCGAGCTCTTTTTGTGGCTTGTTAAGTAGAAAGCCAAAGGTTGCATAGATGTTCTCAGAGGGCGGAGAGAGCCACTCTCTTTCAAACTGTCCTCTTCCCGCACTCTGCTCGTCAGCTGTCACAAGAAGTAAGCTGTCAGATTTGAGCATTTCGGAATGCTCCTTTACCCAGCTGTTTGTGGACTTGATTGTAGGAAAGTGGATTGTTTGTATCTGCATTACATAAAGTCTATACTATCTAGGTTAGGGACAACTTTTAGGTTGTCATCAACTTTGTCGTGGAGCACTTGCTGGATGTAGCCGAGGGTGGCTCCGATAGAAGATGGACAGGAAGTGCAGGCGCCTTCGTAGGCGATGATCACTTCTCGGCCGTTGATGAGTTCGAGTACTTTGATGCCTCCGGCATCCATTTCGATATAGGGGCGGACATCTTCTGCTATCACTGTTTCGATAACGGAGAGCTTTTTCTCTTCTGAGAGCTCAGAGAAACCTGGATAGCCACCGGTTGCGCCATCTTTTTGCAGCTCAGGTGCAGGTGGTGCTGCGTAGTTTTCTGCCAAGGGGATTCCTTCACAGTCGGATGCTGCCTCGTCGATGGAATCGATAACGAGGTTTAAGTGTGCCGAGGTTTCATCGGGAAATGCAGCTACGTCTGTTCGATCACGTAGATGTTTGTCGATGAGGTTCGCACCCATGCGTTGTGCTTGGTCGTAGTTTTTACCGATGAGTAGTTCGCAGGCAGCTTCTGCAGCTCCGATGAGTGCGGAGTTGCCAAAAACTTGAAATTTCGCATCGGCTATAATCCCGTCTGTGGGATCAACGAGCCAATATAGGGCGATACAGTTGCCGTCTGTGATGCTACCGGCAGAGCCAGTGGCAAGGCGCATTTCCCGAGACGCTGCAGCTTCGGGACTAAAATAGCCACAGCTTCTGGGGGTTTCGATCTTACGAGCAAGTTGTGTGCTGTATTTTGTCCATGAAAAGGGAGATGTAAGGGATTTTTGAGTCATGCTGTTTTTTTAAGTGAAGATTTGAGTGGAGAGAGTTTGGAGCTGTTTAGCTGTGATGGAGATGAGGCCTATTGCGTCATCAATTTCTTCTTCGGAGCTCTCTTTTGATAGAGCAAAGCTGATTGCTGTGTGGTTTGCGGGCTCTTTAATACCGCTTGCCTTCAGAGCTACAGCGATCTTTTGAAATTGGCAACCGCCTTGAGAGGCGTGAATACCTAAGCGGTTTAGCTTGTATAGTAGTGCTTCGTTGACAACGCCTTCGAAAAGAAGAGTTGTTGTGTTGGGAAGACGCTCACTCTGGGTGAAGAGTATTTTGGTGCCAGGCACTGCTTTAATGAGCCCTTGTTCGAGCTTATCACGTAGGCGAGCAGTTTCTGTACAGACATAGTCGCGATTTTCAATAGCCTCTTGAGCTGCGATACCGAGGCCTATGAGAGCTGGGATATTGATGTCACCGCCGCGAAAGCCGGCTTGTTCGTTACTGCCAGCGATAAGTGGGCTCAAGCTTTTGTCGTGGTGGATGTAGAGGCCGCCACAGCCTTGAGGTGCGTGAAGTTGATTGCCGTTGAAGCTGATGAAGTCTGCATTGATTTCGTCTAGGTCAAAGTATAGTTTGCCTAGTACATGGGTGGCGTCAAGATGAAAGAGAATACCGCGGTGCTTGCAGAGCGCTGCGATATCTTCGACCTCGTTTACAACGCCCGTGAGGCCGTTTGCCCAGGAGAGCGAGACGAGTGCTGTGCGTGGAGTGATGGCGTCTGCAATGGCGTGAGCTGTAACAACACCGTCTTTGTTGACTTCGGCCATCTTCCCAGAGCACCCTAAATTTTCGAGCTGGCCGATTGCCATGATGGTGGGAGCCTCGTCGATATTGGAGGTGATAAAGTGATTTTTGCCGCTCTGCGTTGTGACATCGCGATAGACGGAGTTGATCACGTGATTAACAGCTTCGGCACCAGATGATGTGAAGACAAATTGATCGTCGGGCTTTGCTCCAAGCAGGGCGTAGATGGAGCGATAGCTTTTTTCCATGTGAGTGAGCAAGTCTTGTGACGGTTTATGCGAGGCTGTTGGGCAGCCCCACATATCGCGGAAAAATGGTTGCATGCCGAGTACGGCAGCAGCAGATGGTCTAGTTGTTGTGTTGTGGTCTAGGTGGATGGCTGGCATGAGATCTGTTCTTTGGAAAAAGTTTCGTTTTGGTATTCGTATAAAATAGGGATGCCCGTTCCGATTTCGAGCTTTAGCACTTCGTCTTGCGAGAGATTATCAAGGAGCATGACAATCGAGCGCAGGGAGTTGCCGTGTGCGGAGACGAGTACGTTTTTGCCTTGTTTTAAGAAGGGGACGATCTGTTCTTTGAAGTAGGGGATTGTACGTGCGGCTGTCATCTCTAAGCTTTCGCCCTTTGGTGGAGGAGTGCTAAAGCTGCGGCGCCAGATTTTTACTTGTTCAGCTCCGTATTTCTCAGCAGTCTCTGCTTTATTGAGCCCTTGGAGTTCTCCGTACATACGTTCGTTGATCTCCCATGCTTGAATTACGGGAACGGTGTGTGTCTGATCGGGATCACCCACGCTTTGTCCCCACTCTTCTAGTTTAGAGCCCTCTGTGTGTTTGAAGATAGGAACAACTTTTGATGAATGTTTGCTCATGGCAAGAGTGGCGGTCACTTGAGAGCGAATGAGTGAGGAGACAAAGATTTGATTGATAGGGATGTCTTTAATTGCATCGCCGGCGTCGAGTGCTTCTTGAATGCCTTTTTCGCTTAAAGGAACATCGACCCAACCAGTAAAGAGATTGAGTTTGTTCCACATAGATTCACCGTGGCGTAGAAGTATTAGTTTGCTCATGATTGATCATCCCCCTGATTGCTGTTCAAGTAAAATAATTATAAATAAGGTGGTAATATTAGTAAATAAACTTGATTTTTAAAGGCAGATTCTATAAAATTTTTTTCTTTTAATAGTGAAAATGGTAAAAAGAATGCCTACCCAACGTTTGAGTAAAATTTTAGCAGCATCGGGTGTTGCTTCACGT
>JBDQID010000084.1:0-6595 GCA_040264515.1 Chlamydiales bacterium | reverse complement strand
TTCTTTAAGAGTGAGTCTTGAATAAGCCATGATGCCTCTACCTTTTTTTATCCAATAAAGTGTCGGCATCATGGCGTTTTTTCTTTAACGAATCTTATACAAAAATTGCGCTCGCAAATTGAACTCAGGTACCGTGGTCTTAAGTAAACTCATCGTCTGTCTGAATTCGAGACCGAGCTGTTGTAGGCACAAAAAAAGTGCCAAACTTCAGCCCCACCACTAAAGTGCTAGGCTAAATTAAGAGTCGAACTGACGTTTTAATAGTTCTTGATCAAGCAGCTTCGCGATCACTGCTTAGCCAACCGCTGTTATGAAGATTATAAGGCTAAGGCTATTGTTGATGCATGTTGTAACCCTTTGAATTGCTTCACTAATACTTCTAATAGATTCCGTTAATTATATAGTAGGCTCTCAATTAATCTCACTCAAACCAACCTCCTCCTCCTCAGATTTTGGATTTTCCAGCTCTTAAAGCTCACACTATCAATGTCTCATATAACAGATCCATTCCAGAGAAGAAATGTAAATTGACAAGTAAACACTTTATTCTCTATACGTTCTGTATACACCGATTGTTCAATCATGATCGATATAAAGAACATCAACCCCTTTTGGTTGGCTCGCGGTGTCATTATTCAACGATTCGCAAACTATCAAATCTGAAGAGAGGCATGGCTGCTGTTGTTTTATTTAATATTCTGCTACTTACTTAATAAGTGGTATTCAATCAATTTTTGGAATGTCTTTGCGGTTTTGACATGAATGAGTATCTTTTCTGGCTTCTGATTTTCGGACCCTTTATTCAAACCGCACTCTTCGCTTTTGCTCCAAAGTCACTACAGTCTTACTTCGGATTTATTTCATCCCTGCTTGCATCAGGATATCTTGCGATTGTTATTCACCTTTCTATGAATCTAGACCCTGCAAGCCCGCTCCATATTAGCCAAGAGTGGGTTCCTCAAATAAAGGTAAACCTTTCCTTTTATGCAGACGGCTTGGGTCTTTTCTTTGCCCTACTTATCGTTGGAATGGGAGTTTTAGTCTCTATCTATGCGCAAGGATACATGGACCACTCTGAACCCCGAATTGGTAAGTTCTACAGCTACATTAGCATTTTCATGGGAGCAATGCTTGGGGCTGTTTTAGCGAATAATCTAGTCGTTCTTTTTCTTTTTTGGGAAATTACAGGGGTTATGTCATATCTCCTAATTGGATATCACGATGAAAAGGGGGAAGCCAGAAAAGCCTCGAGGCTTGCATTTCTAATTACTTCCCTAAGTGGCCTCTTTCTATTAGCGGGAATCCTGTTAATTGCTGTTCTGGATCACACTCTTGAGCTAACGGAAATCCTTTCCAAAGGAGTAATTCTTGAGCAACATCCTTCATGGGTGTTGCCAATCATGGTCCTAATCCTGATTGGTGCTTATGGAAAATCAGCACAATTCCCACTCCATTTCTGGTTACCATCTGCAATGTCTGCTCCAACCCCTGTAAGTTCTTACTTGCATTCAGCGACAATGGTAAAATTAGGAGTTTATTTAATCGCACGCATATACAGTTTGTTCATCAACACTTCCCTATGGTTTCCACTACTTACGACACTTAGTCTTATAACAGTATTGCTTGGGGGAGTTTTAGCTCTCCGAGCTTATCGACTAAAGCAAATTTTAGCCTATGCCACGATCAGTCAACTCGGTTTCTTTATTAGCTTCTACGGACTCGGTGATAGCGAAGGTTTAACCTATGACTATGTACATATCTTCAATCATGCGCTCTATAAAGGCAGCCTATTTATGATGGTAGGTATACTGGCTCATTCCGCTAATGTAACTGATGTTCGTCACTTGGTAGGTCTTCGCCAAAAAATGCCCCTATATAGTCTAATACTCGCGATTTCCCTAGCAGCTATGGCTGGTGTACCAGGGACCACAGGGTTTCTTAGTAAAGAACTTTTTGTTAGTGATCTTATTTATCTTTATAAAGAGCAGTTCTCTGCTGTATTTGCAATAGGGGTCCTTTTATTTGGCCTTTTACTCAAAGTAGCCTTTTCTTGCCGTCTCTTCTACTATTTCTTTATATGTCAAAAGGGTACTGAGATTCAGATTCACCGCCACCCAGACTGGAAACTTCTACTACCACCATTAATTTTATCGTTACTAGCTCTATTTTGGGGGATTTGGCCTACTACTCTTGAAAGAATTGCTCGCAATTACTTTATTGAAGGACTACACAGTCTTGACGCAAAAGGAATTACCATATGGCATGGATGGGGACTTAATCTTGTTATAAGTACCTCCCTTTTTTTAGGAGGAATCGCTCTTTTTCGATTCATGCGTCGATATGAAAGAGAAGCTGAAAGTTATAAAAGTCCAGGACTCGCTCAATTCTGTTCAGAACTTCTAGATCGCTTACCATTTTATGCAAAAAAAATGACTGGGTTAATCCATAGATCGCATGGAAGAGATCACCTGTACTGGATCATTATAGCTTTTTCTCTTTTGATTGGTTCAGGAATGATTCTCAATCAAGTTTCACTTTACTTACCAAGCAAGCTATCTGAAGTCGAAGCCGCACAAGTCATGTTAATAATCGCAACAGGCTTAGTTCTTAAGATGAAAACGCCTCTACAACGGTTGATTTCTCTTAGTTTTATTGGATTTCTTACTGTGTATTACTTCACATTGCGCCAAGCTCCTGACCTGGCCATGACACAGATGGTTGTTGAAGTAGCTACGCTTTTTGTTCTACTCCTTACGTTTTCAAGATTACCATCTGGTATTAGAGCCATCCATAATAAGAAACAGATGCTCATTGCAGCTGTTGCAGGTTTAAGCATAGCCCTTATTCCGGCATTCAATGGATCCTTTTTAACAGCAGATAGCCTTTCTCGTTTCTATTTGCACAATAGCATGCCACTTGCAAAAGGTGCTAATGCTGTGAACACCATTTTAGTCGATTTTAGAGCACTAGACACATTGATAGAAATCGCCGTTATCATGGTGGCTGCAATTGGAGTCGCAGCGATTGGATCGCAAAGAGCAAGCTATCAACCCAAACACCTCACCTCTATTATCCCATCTCCCGCGCTCCCTTCGATAATGCCGCTTATTTTTCTACTTACACTCCCCTTCTCCCTTTATATAACATTGCGAGGACACAACCAACCAGGTGGGGGATTTACAGGTGGTATGATTCTTTCAATATCCTTTGTCCTCCTTGGAATTGCAACTAGAAGAAGTCGCTTCTTTCTCTTCGATCGTATAAGCCCGCTCAACTTAATGCTCACAGGCTTTCTAATGAGTCTTCTTTCAGGTGTTATTTCATTGGCTGTAGATGGAACATTTATGCTTTCACAATTCTATTTGGGTACTACACTAATAAGTAGCCCTCTACTATTTGATTTGGGTATATTTTTACTGGTCATCGGAAGTGTTAACCTTATTCTAGCCAAAATGAGAAATCAAACACTACAGGAGGAGAGTCGATGAGCATTCTCATGTACTTAACTCTAGCCTCGCTATTTGGTGGTGGAATCTATTTAATCCTTAGTGCCAGATATTCGGATATGCTGCTAGGCACTGCAATAGCTTCCAACGGAGTCAACCTTTTATTGCTCGAGTCTAGCCATCAGCTTCCTATGGAAGTCGATCCATTACCTCAGGCTCTTATCCTAACGGCAATAGTGATTGGATTTGCGTTAATTTCTCTATTATCGGCTATTTCTTTAAATCAATTTGATAGACGCAGCTCTGATGATATCCCCCCAACAAAATGGGAGGATAAAATTTAATGAATGAAAACAGCCTTCTAGTCCTCCCACTGCTCATCGCTCTTTTTGCTTCCTGCATCTCTTTTACCACCTTAGGCAGAAGCCAAAGCGCCCGAGTACTACTACTTGCTTTACAGTTTTTTGCTACCGTTGCTCTTCTCTGGAAAACTCTTCATGAAGGGGTTCTTTCGACCTCTATAGGGGATTGGTTGGCACCATACGGCATTGTTTTAGTTGCAGATCCATTTGCAGCCCTGTTACTCGCCACAAGTAGTCTTGTATTTTTTTGTTGCCTTTGGGATTTTAAGACGGAAGATGCCTTTACCACTCCTCTTCTTTTTCTATTACAAGCAGGCATCAACTTAAGTTTTGTTACAGGCGATTTGTTTAACCTATTTGTTGCCTTTGAACTCATGCTTATGGCCTCTTATGCCCTAATCGCATTGCACGGAAGTAAGAACAGGTTAGATAACCTATTTAGCTATCTTTTGGTGAATGTTCTGGCGAGTTTCTTATATCTGATCTCAATTGCTCTATTTTATGGATATACCGGAACGTTAAACTTTGCCGCTCTTTCGCTTCAATTTCAAGAAAATAGCAGTGGCGTTGCTTTGCTTCCCTTGTTTGTTATCCTCCTCGTTATGTCTATAAAGTCAGGAATCTTTCCGTTTTACTTTTGGCTTCCAGACACCTACCCTCTTTTACCAGCAAGGTTAGCAGCCTTATTTGGAGGAATCGTATCAAAAGTTGGAATGTATGCTATCTTTCGTCTTTGGCTGACTATAGTTCCTCACCCTCCTCTTTGGCTTAGCAATATTTTTCTTATATTAGCAGCCTGTACTATGTTTTTTGGTGTCCTTGGAGCTGTCTCACAAAATTCCATTAAAGCCATTCTCTGCTACCATGTACTCAGCCAGGTCGGTTACATCTTATTCGCATTAACCCTTTCCACCTCTTTAGCTATCACGGCTGGCGTTTTTTTTATTATCCATAACATGGTTGTAAAATCCTCGCTTTTGTTAATCGGTGGAATTGCCAGAGAATATTCTGGCTCAGATAACCTAAAAAAAATAGGAGGACTTTGGCACTCTCGTCCTCTGTTGGGAACTCTGTTTCTACTTCAAGCTCTAGCTTTAGCAGGCCTCCCTCCATTTTCTGGTTTTTGGGCAAAGTATATCCTTTTTGCTGAAGGAATCACCCTTAAAGCCTATACAGCTGTAACGATAGGGCTTATAACTAGCTTTCTCACCCTTTACAGCATGATTAAAATATGGGGAGGTGCATTTCAGGGAAAAGAAACGCATCCTTCGTCAGATGTAAAATTTTCAGCTTATTGTGGACCAATTCTACTTTCCTTCACAGCCTTATCAATGGGAATCATGGCTCAATATTCCATTACCTTATCACAGACAGCTTCTAAAACCCTTTTAGATAGGGATGCTTACATTACCGCAGGATTGGGTGTAGGATCCAAGGGGGAAAAAATATGAAATACTTTAATAAATTTTTTCCACTTTTGTTTTTACTAGCAACATTTTTTCAAGAATTCATTAAATCAAATCTATCCGTGGCATATATTGTGCTCTTTATTAAACGCTCACAAATTGATTCTAAGATTATCTCCTATGACACCCGTGATCTATCTCATTTTGAAGTACTCGTCCTGGCACAAATGATTACCCTTACACCAGGTACTATCGCAGCCACTATCGATGGGACTTACAGTGAAATCAGGATTCATATCTTAACCAGGAAAGAACTCTCTAATAATACTGCTTCTCGTATCGACAAAGGACTGAAAACCGCATTACTGAGGTTAACTCGATGATGATTATTCTGTTTTCCTTAAGTGCTATTATGCTTCTCACCTCCATTGGATGTGGATTCTATAGGCTTATCCGTGGTCCTCGGCTTCTGGACCAAATACTAGCATTCGATTATATCTGTATCTGTATCTTAGCTCTCATCTGCCTAAGATCAATGTATTTAGCTACAGACATCTACTTGGAACTTATTTTAATATTTAGCCTTTTAGGTTTTGCTACAGTAATCAGCTTTATGGAAGTTTTCTTTGCTCGTCTACAGAGGAAAAAAAATGATTGAAACTCAACTCTTACAGGGACTTATCCTACTCACAGGAAGCGCCTTCATTCTGCTCAGTGGAATTGGAATAGTAAAATTTCCCGATACTCTCTGTAGAGCTCATGCGCTTTCTAAAGCTGGAACCTTGGGAATTAGCCTAGTCCTGATAGCTCTTTTTGGAATAATTGGTACCCTTACAGCAGGAATAAAAATTCTCGCGGTAATTTGCTTTAATTTCATTACAATTCCACTTTCTGGGCATATATTTGCACGATATGCTATTCAACAACCTGCTACAGAAAGTAAGCGAAAAAAATAGCCTTCAATTGATCTCTTAAAGGTATACCAAGATTGGCCATAGGTTTGGATTTCTGGCATGACCTTTTCCCGTTTGACGTTGCGTTCGATCTTGTTAATATGCCACTATTTACGCTTAGCTAAACGAAAAAATCTCATACAACAAAATCCAAACCTACGGCTCTGTTGCATAAGTTCTTTAAGTAAATAGACTTTTACCTTTGTTTTTTTGTAGTCAGCTCTACATCCTTTAATTTAAAACTTTACCCTTACGCAACATTTAGTGGTTGTAGCGCGGGCGCTCCGCATTCGCATCAACCTAACATAGAATTCTGATATTTAGTGGAATACACTGGGAGTGCTAACATTAACGTCAGTTCGACTCTTAATTCCGCCCTGTCTACTGGTTTATAGAAATAGTTTTTAGACCACGGTAGTGTTACCTAT
>JBDQID010000083.1:0-6650 GCA_040264515.1 Chlamydiales bacterium | reverse complement strand
TCGATGAAGGTGATGAAGTGATCGCAGCACGCCGTACCTTTAAAGAAGAGCAAGTCATGCTCTTTACTCGTCAAGGAATGGCTGTACGCTTTAATGAAGATGACGTACGCCCGATGGGACGTATTGCTCGCGGTGTGAAAGGTGTGAGCCTGCGTGGGGATAACGACTATATTGTTGGTTGCGAAGTTGTTAAGGGTAACGAAAGCATTGTTGTTGTATGTGAAAAAGGATTTGGTAAACGGTCCTTAGTTGAAGATTTCCGTCAAACAAAACGCGGTGGTGTCGGTGTGCGCTCCATTATTACAAGCGAGCGGAACGGTCTTGTTATCGGAGCAATGTCAGTGTCCGATCAAGACAGCATGCTCATGATGTCCACGGGCGGTCAAGCTGTTCGAATCCCCATAAAAGATCTTCGTGTGATGGGTCGTGCTACACAAGGTGTAACACTCGTAAACCTTAAAGATTATGACACTCTAATGGGTATTCAAAAGCTTGAGCAGAGTGAAGATGAGGACGAAGATGTGATTGAAGGTGAGGTTGCAGTTGGAGTTGAACCTGTTCTTGACCTAGAACCTTCTACAGAGCAGCCTACAGAACAGCCGGAAAAGGAATAAAGATGTCCCGATTTTTTATCACTTTTGAAGGCGGTGAAGGCGCTGGTAAGACAACGCTTATTAATTCGCTCCACGAAAGCATGACAAAGCACGGCTGTCCTGTGATTCAAACAAGAGAGCCCGGAGGCTCTCCTCTTGGAGAACAAATTCGTAGCTGGCTGCTAGAAAAGAATGAAGAGCTTCCGCTCGGAGACCAAGCAGAGCTCCTGCTTTTCTTAGCCTCGCGCGTGCAACATATTGAAGAGGTGATTCAACCAGCTCTTGATCAAGGTAAAGTGGTTCTTTGCGATCGCTTTAACGACTCGACAATTGCGTATCAGGGGCGAGCTCGAGGACGCGATATGGATGAAGTTGAAAAGCTTTGTAATATAGCGTGTGAAGGAATGGTTCCAGATTTAACCTTCTTTCTCGATATCGATCCGGTAGTTGGCCTAGCACGCGCGAAAGGCTCCTCAATTGATCTTGATCGTTTAGAAACTGAAGCGCTTTCATTTCACGAAGAAGTGCGCAAAGGTTTTCAGCTCTTGGCGCAAAAGTATCCAGAGCGCATCCATGTTTTGGATGCGACACTTTCTCCCGCAGAACTCCTAGAGCAAGCTTCAACGAAACTGCGTTCTTTAAAGGCAAAAGCAGATGCAGCAGCTCCTCGGTAACGATCGTGCAAAAGCTTATCTACAAAATATTGTAGCCAAAGAGCGTATTGGTAACTCTTTGCTTTTTTCTGGCCCAGAGGGCATTGGAAAAGGCCTTTTTGCTTTGAGCTTTGCTTACATGATCATGGGTGTTGAAAGGCGAGAAGACCGTCAAGACCATCCTGATGTTCTAGTTTATAAACCAGAAGGTAAGTTGGGGATGCACGGGATATCTCAGATGCGGAACTTCTCCCATGAAGTGTATATGACACCTTTTGAAGCGAAACGAAAAGTATTTATCATTCACGACGCAGAGCGGATGCTTCCTACAAGTTCCAACGCTTTACTTAAAACATTCGAAGAGCCACCAGAACACAGCTTTATCATCTTGCTCTCATCAAATCCAAACGCTCTGCTCTCGACAATTCTTTCTCGCTGCAGAAAAGTAGTGTTTAGTCCAGTGCAAAAAGGCTTGATCGCTGATTATCTAGAAAAAGAACATTCATTGGATTCAGCGCAAGCAGAGCTTGTAGCACAACTATCGGAAGGTTCAATCGCACGTGCGATAGCTCTAACGAAAGGCCGTGAAGATCTTCTGCGCTCCCGTCTTCTCGAGCTCTTAGCTCATGGTAGAGTTCGCCATTACGGAGAGCTCTCAGCTGTTGTTCGTGAGTTCGAGAACGAATACGACAGTAGGAAAAAACAAATCGAAGATGAACTGCGAACTGGAGTTGTAGAAGAGATGAAAGAGCTTTCTGCACTGCAAAGAGAAGCTTTTGAAAAAGAGATGGAAGGCGCTGTAGCGGTTAAGATGCTAGCTGTTGCAGAATATCTTTTCGGAGTTCTTCTTTCTTGGTATCGAGATCTCTATCTTTTAAAAGGAGGGGGAGAGAGTCGTTACCTGATGAATAGCGATCACGAACAAAGCCTTCGAAAAACATTAGAGCGCTCTACAAGTTTGCTATCAATCGATGCTCTTCAGCAGCACATCATAGATGCCAAAACATCGCTACAGCGTTCCATTCGATTCGGAAACGTTCTGGAAAACCTCTTCTTAAAGTTGAATCTTATTTAACATAAGTTAATTAAAAAGCGATCGGTGGTAGTGACATCTCTCTTCCTCTTTAACTTAAAGAAGTTGAGAAATACTACTGCCGTGGCATTGAGATTTTTTCATCCTTTTCCAGTACTAAAGTACTGGCCTTGAAGTTTGGCACTTTTTTTGTGCCTACAACAGCTCGGTCTCGAATTCAGACAGACGATGAGTTTACTTAAGACCGCGGTAGTGGTTGTTTCTTTCTTTAGCCCAGCACTTTAGTGCTGGGAAAGATAGAAAAAAAATCTATGCCACGGTAGTGGCATCTCTCAGGATCTCAAAGTTAAAAAAGAAGAGAGGTGCCGCTGCCGCGGCACACTGTTCTTATTATCCCGTCCCAGCACTAAAGTGCTGGGCTAAAGAGAGATACGACCACTACCGTGGTTTAAAGGCTGTTTTCATAAGCTGTTAACCGTTAGAAAATTAATGGTCCAGTGGACGTTAATTACGATGCTTAAATGGCTCGAACTGTCATTTATAATATCAAACTTCTTATGAAGTTTCTTGCAGTGTGCGACTAACGCCTATTGGGGGTGGCTCTCTTCTTCTTGCTCTACAGCGTGCTCTACGCTTAGCTGTTTGTATACAGAGGTCATTGCTAAGGCGTTAAGCTGGACTGTTAAGAGAACTCCAATGCCAAAAAGTATAAAACCTGAAAGTAAAACCATTGTATTCAGTAGAAAAAAAAGTAGAAGACGTAATTTCACCCCCTTTGTAAAGTTCATAACTTTGCGAGTTGTTACAAGAAGAGTTTCTTTTTTATCGACGAGAAAGAACAATATTAATTGTTGGTATATAGCGCAATAGAAACTAGCTACGAGCATAATGATAATAGTGAGAATCATTAAATACGACTCGATGAGGCTCTCTTCCATCTTTAGCGTGTATAAATAAATGCTCCCTAAAAGTAATGCAAGAGGAAGTAGCATAGCCAAAGTCAGAAAAAATTGTACTCCAAGAGCTCTTAAAAAACAGCTGCCTTGAGACAACATCATACGGATTTTTGATTCAATACCGTCATGAATATTTAGTAGAATTCGTGTAAAGCCTAAAAATAAAAAAATCCCCATTAATATTATGAGTAGCTCCTGAGCGAGTGATACGGCAACAAAAAGCTCGCCCTCAAGAGAGCTGCTGAAGAAGGAGATTATAAAGTTGAGTGAGTGTGGCAATAAGATTAAGAGTACAAAACTTCCTAACAGTACCTTGAGATTAGAAAACAGTGTATTCCATGCAAAAGAGAACGCTTTTTTGATAGAAAAACTATTCGGATTCATGACCGCTCCCTCAAGATTTTTTATTTAACACTTCTTTCGGGAGTATCGGTTTTTAAGCTAACAGACTTTAGTTCTTTTGCGTGTTTCTCATTGTAAAAAGTAAAAGAAAAGCACCCACAAGAATGAAGGGAATGCTTAAGTACTGCCCCATAAGAAGAGGAGAGTCTGCATTGAGCAGCATGCTGTTGGGCATTTTGACAAATTCGATAAAGAATCGGAAGAGAAAAGTGAAAAGGAAAAACAGGCCTGTTAGCGTTCCTTTTCCAACTTCAACTTTCTTTCTTTTCCAGAGAGTAAAGAGTACGCTAAAGAGAAGAAAGTAGAAGAAAGATTCGTAGAGCTGTACTGGATGGCGTGGAAGAGGAGGGCTGCCATCGAAGGGGTGTCCAAAAACAATCGCCCAAGGGAGTGTTGTTTGAGTTCCAATGATTTCCTGGTTGAAGAAGTTGCCAATGCGTATACATCCACCAACAAAACCCGCAGGAATAGCAAGGCAGTCCAGTAAAAATAGCATATTGCATTTTGGATTACGCCAGCGGAAAAGAGCAAGCGATGCGATAACACCGATGACGGCACCGTGACTTGCAAGGCCGCCTTCCCAAACTCTGAGAATTTCGAAAGGGTCTTCGTAAAATCGCGGTAGACCGTAAAATAGAACGTGGCCGAGCCGAGCGCCGAGAACAGTGCCGATGACAACATACCACAGCAGATTGTCGGCAAGGGAGCTCGCTTCTTCTTTCGAAGAGAATTTTTTTGTGAAAATTTTAACTATTATAAAGTAGCCAATGATAAAGCCGAATGCAAAAAAAGCACCGTACCAAGCAACAGGTCTGTCTATTCCAGGAATAACAAAGAGGTAAGGGGAAGGGTCCCAATGTAGCCAAGATGAAGTATCCATAAGATGAGAAGAGTATGAAATTCAGAGGATTTCTCACAAGCTTTTTGTTGAATTTTTTTTTACAATTCGTTACTATTATTGCCTTTAAGTGTTACAAATCAATTCAACGGAGATTTAAAAATGATGACAAGTCAAGATACAGCGCTACAAATCCATGATTCTGTTACGGGAACCGGCGACGAAGCTTTAAAAGGTAAAACAATCACTGTTCATTACACAGGATGGCTCTTTGATGAGAGTGCTGAAGAGAACAAAGGTGCTAAGTTTGACAGCTCTAAAGACAGAAATGATCCTTTCGAATTCGCTCTAGGAGCTGGAATGGTTATCGCTGGATGGGATCAAGGTTTTGAAGGCATGAAAGTTGGTGGACAACGGACACTTACAATTTCTTCAGAAATGGGATACGGACCTCAAGGTGCAGGCGGAGTTATTCCTCCAAATGCGACTCTTATTTTTGATGTCGAGCTTCTTAAAGTAAGCTAGTTTTTCATTCTTATGTTTTAACTATTCAGAGTCTTCAAAGATTCTGAATAGTTAAAATAATAAAAAAGTGGTTTTTATGTCGTTTGTTTCATCTCAACAGTTTTTCGCACCCCACTCTACTTATACTGTAGAAGATTTTGCATCAGATAAAGCAGAGCTCAAGAGCTCTTTTCGCGCTAAAGAGCTCTTTTCGCGCTAAAGAGCGCTTTACCGCATCGACATCCGTAAAGGAGAAGGTGCAAAGAATCTTTAATAATGTGATGTTTTTCTCTGTTACGCAACAGCTCTTTGGTGGAGCATTGGTGAGTTTAGTTCCTCAGATTGGAACGGCTGCAACAGCGCTTTCTCACTCAGCACTCACTGTTATTAGCTCAGTTTCATTTCTTCAACTGCCTGTCGTCGCAACCGTTGGAACAGTCGCATTACAACTCTTTGCAGCTTACGCCTGCTTTCATGTAGCACGTAAAGTGCTTGCTGTTGTTGTAGGTCATATTGTTTATCCAGCAGCAATCGTTTCGAGGTTTACAAATGTTTTGGGTTATACAAATAAGTGGCGAACAGAGGCGTTTGATAAGTTAACAGCGGAAGGCTATATCGTTAAGCGTTTAACCTTGAAAAAATCAGGTGTCAGTTATGACGCTTTTTTAATTGGAAAACGTGAGAATATTCGCTCTGGCAAATGGTCTTTGAAAGCTTTTGGCAATGGCTTTATAGCAGAATACTCTCTTTATGATGCAGCAAAATATAACAGTGAGAAGTTTGGAGTCAACATACTTGTTGTTAATGGGCCGTCTGTTGGATCGAGTGGAGGCTGGCCTACGGCGTATCAAATGGGTGCAGCCCAAGAAGCGGGTATGCAGTATTTAGAAAAAGTTGTAAAAGGGAAAGAAATTATTCTTCAAGGACACTCTCTTGGAGGCGGAGCTATTGGTAAAGCGGTACTTTCTCACGATTTTTCAATGGCGAAGAAAAATGGGATTCGTTATTTAGCAATTAGTGATCGTACATTTGATAAGCTCTCTAATGTAGCAGGCTCTTTGTATTTTAGGCTTGCCAATCCGATTCTTCGTTTTTTAGGGATGGAGCTCGATTCTCTGAGAGCTGCAAAAAAATTAAAGAAAGAAGGCATTCATCACATTGTTACTCAAAGATCAGATTATGACGTTGATGAAAATAGAGCTTTTCGTAGAAAGTTTGTCTGTGACGGTGTGATTCCAGGAGAAGCTTCCTTGCCTGAGGGACTCGAAAGCGCAAATCTGCTTGATCCTAAGCATACGACACTCCTACATTCACCTTTTATTTCTCACAATGATTACAGTGATTTTGGTTATATGAGCGGTTTATCAGATAGTATACAAGCGCAACTTGTTTCTGCAGTAGATAAACATCGCTCTGCATACGGATAGAATTTCATCTAAGAGCGGTTAATGTAAAATCTTTTATTCTTATGCGATCCTGATTGCTTGTAGCGCGGGCGCTCCGCATTCGCATTAACCTAACATAGAATTCTGATATTTAGTGGCATACGTTGGGAGTGCTAATATTAACGTCAGCTCGACTCTTAATTCCGCCCTGTCTACTGGTTTATAGAAATAGTTTTTAGACCACGGTAGTGTTACCTATGTCAGTTGATTATACAAGACCACGGTA
>JBDQID010000082.1:0-6654 GCA_040264515.1 Chlamydiales bacterium | reverse complement strand
GGAAAAATGCATTTTGTTTAATTTAAAATTAATCACACCTATAAAGATGTAGATTGAATTATTAAAATTTGATAAACACTCTCTAAAATAAGCAAAAAGAGATTGACGAATAGACGATATTTCTGCAGAATTAAGCTGGCTCTATAGAGGAGGCTAAAAACCGAAATTTTTGTTTATTCCCAAGACTAATTAATATATGGACGTTATCAAAATCCTTATTCCTTTCGTAGAGATTGGAATCCTAACTTTTGTCTTTCACTATCTTCTCTCCTTCTTCTGGAATACGCGAGCAATGGACCTTGTTATTGGTTTTTTGTTTTTTCTCTTTCTTTTTTCACTTGTTAGCTGGCTCCACCTCCCTGTCTTACAACAAATAATGCTTACAGTAATTAATGTCGTTGTGATCGCCATTTTAATTATTTTCCAGCCCGAACTTCGTATCGCACTTTCCAAGATCAGTATAAAGGGAAGAAAATCCAGAAAAATTACAGAATTCGATAAGTTTCTCGATCTTCTTGCAGCTTCCGTTTACAAGCTCGCAGATAAACGCATCGGAGCTATTATTCTCTTATAAAACCACGACTCTCTTGACGAATATGCCGATAAATCTGTGCTTCTTAACGCTCATTTTTCATCCGAACTCTTAGAATCTATATTCATGACAACAACACCTTTACACGATGGAGCTGTTATCCTTCGTGGCAGTACGGTTCTCTCCGCTGCAACAATACTGCCCTTAGCAGACGATACCGGTCAGCTCTCCAAATCTATGGGTACGCGCCATCGCGCGGGACTCGGCGTTAGCCAAATAACAGATACGCTAAGCATTGTTATTTCAGAAGAGAATGGAAAGGTCTCTGTTGCTCGAGATGGGATTATGACACGGGGTGTAAAACTTGACCGCTTCCGTGGAATTGTACGCAGTATTTTCAATCCGCCTGCAAACAAAGTTCAATCGAAGATTAAGATTAAAAAGTGGTTCAAATCATGAAGAAGAAATGGACTACTTATTTTATAGACGACTGGGAACGTAAGCTCATAGCTCTGGTTGCTGCCGTTACTATTTGGTTTCTTATCAGCAATTCCATTACCATTACTAAAACCTTCACCAATGTCTCCATCCGCATTGAATCTCTTCCTGAAGGCAAAACGATGGAGGGACTTCTTCCTAATGGCTACATGAATCACGGCGTTACACTAACCTTAAAAGGTGCAAAATCTGCTCTCGATAACATCACTTCAAAAGAAATCGAAGTCGTTATTAATGCCGATGGAAGAAACGATGAGTGGGTATCTGACATCTCCAGAAAAAATATCAAAAGCTTGAATCCTGAAATCGATCTTTTTACAACTATCGATAAAGTCATTTATAATGATTTTATCCTTAAGTTAAGCCCACTTCTCAGTGAGAATATCCCAATAAAAATAACGAAACCTGTAGGAGAGCCTCCGCAAGGTTACCAATTTTTAGACGTCTGGCCACAACATTTTTTTCATACAGTACGCGGCCCTGAAAGATTAATTAAAAAATTGCAGAAAAAAGGTCTTGAGCTCACTTTTGATTTAAGTGAGATAAAAAAAAGTGACCTCGATCCGCTACAAAACGCTCTTCCTGGTAATGACGAGCTCTTTTTCTTTGTTCCTAACGAGTGGAAAATTATTTCGCTACCGTTCTTCGGAGGAAAAGTTGAAGAGATTAACGACTTAAGTGCTTTTAATTTACATATGGTTTTTTTAAGAGAAGAACGTCTTCTTATCGACAGACAAATCCCCATTACGCTCTTCTTTCCTTATTTGCACAGAAAGAGTATTAACCCAGAAAAATACGCTTTAAAAGAAGGCCCTGTAATCAAAACAGAGCTTGGCATGAATCTTTTAACAAAACAAATTTTCGCCAAAAATATCAGTCGACAATTTTTAGAACTTGTTAAAGACCACATGCAAATTGTCATTACAACAGAACCTCTAGCCGGAAGTAATAAGCTGAACTGGAGTTTACAATTCATTAATATACAGACCCTAGAAAATCAGTACGTATCTCGTCATCTCCCCAAAGAGAGTGGGGTTGAAGATTTCCAGCCAAAGCTTCATGAAAAACAGCTGCGTAATCGTTTCAGAGAGTACGTACGTCGAATTACTTTAGTTAACGAAAAAGGCAAAGAGATCGAACTCGATGCCCGTCTAACATCTCATTACATTACGGTCAAATGAACAAACCATCCATTGCTATTTTACGAAGTAACCTCTTTAAAAAAGGAGGAATTGAAAAACAGACATTCCGCTTAGCAAAAAGTTTTGCAGATGCTGGTTGTCGTGTCGTAGTTTTGACAACGGGGAAAATAGGCCCTCCACGCTATGAAGGGATTCAATACATCTCTTTAATGAATCCAACATTTTTTAAAACGTATAACCTTTTTCAATTTAACAAGCTTTGTAAAGCGTGGCAAAAAGAGAACCGTTTCGATGTTCTATTTGGAATGGATCGTAATTCAACTCAAACGCATTATCGTGCAGGCGACGGAGTGCATGCAGCTTATCTAGAACGACGCATGCAAACAGAATCCACTATCAAGGCTCTCTCTTTACGCTATAATCCGCGCCACCGCTTTCTTCTTCAGCTAGAACGTACAGCATTTGAAAACCCTTCTTTGCGTTGCCTCTTTACTAACTCCGAAATGGTAAAAAAAGAAGTGACTCGATTTTATCCTTCCGCAGAGGAAAAAGTACATGTTGTTCATAACGGTGTGGAGTTTGAAGAGTTAAAAAATCCGTTTAATGACACCTTCGATAAAAGAAGTGAAATTTTACAAACTCTAAACCTCCCCTCTTCTACATATCACTTCTTATTTATCGGTAATGGTTACCGCAGAAAAGGGCTCGACTTTCTTCTAGAAGCGCTCTCAACAATGAAAGATCAGTACTGGCATCTCTCTGTTGTAGGAAAAGACAAATCGATTGGAAGTTTTCAATCTTTAGCAAAAGCGCTTAATATCGAAGAGAAAGTTTCCTTTTTTGGGCCGCAGTCTGAGACACGCTCTTTTTATCAAATGGCAGATGCCCTCGTTGTCCCCTCCCTCTACGATCCGTTTGCGAATGTAACGGTTGAAGCGTTAGCTATGGGGCTTTTTGTTGTTTCTTCGAAATTCAACGGGGGTAATGAAGTGCTGACCGAGCAAACAGGAGCTGTTATCGAAGAGCTCGATAATCCCACCGCACTCTGTTCAGCACTACGCGCAGCACTCTCAAGGCCTAAAACACGTATGACGGGACAACTCATACGCGATTCTGTTAGCTCATTAGACTTCTCCAATAAACTCAATCAAATTGTCTCTACGACACTAAACTCTCTTTAGAAGATATGTCCTTAAAATATTATATCGCTGCATCTCTTGTTCGTGCGATCGGTTTTCCTTTTTCATTAATGCCTTATTCCTGGATTCACCGTATCGGAAGAAGGCTAGGTACACTTGCTTACTTTTTAGATCCCTACCATCGCAAACGCGTTATGAATAACCTTGCGATTGCCTCATCACTAAACTTATCTCTGAAAGAAAAAAAGCGAGTGGCAAAAGACTCTTTTCAGAACTTAGTCATTACATCCTTAGAATTCTTTCGTTTGCAATACAGCCGCTTTAATATTGAAGAGATTGCTACTTGTACAAATATCGATGTAATCAAAAAGGCAATGAAAGATAACGATGGTAAGGGCGTTATTTTAGTTTCCGGACATCAAGCAAATTGGGAAGTTCCCTTTCTTTGCTTTACCTCCCATTTCAATGGTATTGCTGTGGGAAGGCCAATAAAAAACCCACTGTTATACGAGTGGGTTCTTTCTGTTCGTCAATTGTTTGGGGGCAAGATCATACCACCAAAAAAAGCATTGTCTACAGGAATAAAAGCTATTAATAGTGGCTCTTTTGTAGGTCTTGTGGCAGATCAAGCACTACCTGAAAGTTCATATAGCTATCCATTCTTAGGAACGCGCTCCTGGGTTTCATCAGCTCCTGCACTTTTAGCGTATAAAACAGGCTCTCCAATTATTGTTATTGATAACTATCGTAAAGAGTGTTGCTATACAATCACATGTTCTGAGCCTCTTTGGCCGAACCAATCCACTTCTTTAAAATCAGAAGTTTTGCGATTAATGGATGAGACGAATAAACGCTTAGAAAAAAGCGTTCGCGATCACCCCGGTCAGTACCTCTGGCAACACAACAAGTGGAAGCAAGAAGGTGTTAATCACCAGAAAAAAAAGTTTCGTTTCGATTTTATTCTTGTGATTCTCAAGAGCAAAAAAGAACTCTCTGAGCTTACAATACTAAAACAAATTTATCCTCGGGGATTTCTGCATGTGATGCTACCATCTAGCGATTGCGACTCCGTAGATGGTTTTGAGGTCATTTCTTACGAGAATAAAGAAGATATCTTGCTATTCGATTGGAAATATCAGTTCATTATAGATTTCACAGATAGTCCTAAGGTAAAAAAACATTTCCTCTCTCTTGGAGCATTTAAAGTTCTCTCATCAAAGCAGCTTTATAAAATCGCCTCAATGCACCCTGACGACTCCGATAAGCAACCGCTTAGCGATACGCTCTTTCACGCTCTTTGCAAGCCTGATACAAAAAAATTCGAGAGCTAAGTTAACGTCAGTTTGACTCTTAATTTGGTACTGGTTAATGATTTACAACAATCGTTTTTAGAGCACAGGATCAGTCATATCTACCTTTAGATCAATACTTTAGTTCTAGGATTGAAGTTTGGCACTTTTTTTGTGCCTACAACAGCTCGGTCTCGAATTCAGACAGACGATGAGTTTACTTAAGACCGCGGTAGTGGTCGTTTCTCTCTTTAGCCAGCACTTTAGTGCTGGGAAAGATAGAAAAAAAATCTATGCCACGGTAGTGGCATCTCTCAGGATCTCAAAGTTAAAAAAGAAGAGGAGTGCTGCTGCCGCGGCACACTATTCTTATTATCCCGTCCCAGCACTAAAGTGCTGGCTAAAGAGAGAAACGAGCACTACCGTGGTCTTAAGTAAACTCATCGTCTGTCTGAATTCGAGACCGAGCTGTTGTAGGCACAAAAAAAGAGCCAAACTTCAATCCGAGAACTAAAAGATTGATCTAAAGGTAGATGCAGATTGATTCTGTGCTCTAAAAACGATTGTTGTAAATCATTAACCAGTAGCAAATTAAGAGTCGAACTGACGTTAGATTATAAGCTACGGGCAACGGAGCACCCGCGCTACAAATTCATTCTTGTTACGAGTGGTCAATCACGCGGTTTGTTCCCAGGATAACATGCCCTGCATCAGTTAGATGGAAGCACTCTTTTCCGTCGATAACAGCGATATTAACAATACCTGAAAGAAATAGTCGGTCAAAGATCAATGACTTGATAAACTGTTTTTCATCTTCATTATGTTCTGGTAAATGGTACTGCCACTGGCGCTTTTTCTTAAATAAAGTGGGCTCTAGAGTGGTTCCTATTCCAAGTGGAAGAGTTGTGAAAAAATCCTCAAAAACAATCCAATTGGAATGCGTTAGGTAGCTAAGGTTTTTTTCGATTCTACGCACATTGCGATCGCTGTGTATAGATGAAGGATACTCTTTATCTAAGCGGTAATTGCGAGGATGTCTGAAGAGCCACATGCAGCGGTCTTCTTCTGGCATCTCAAGCCACTCCTTGCAGTCGAAAGATGGGCTTAGAAGAGAGTTTTCTAAAGAAGCCAGGTTAAGCTCGCAAATTTTCTGGATGAATCGATCTTTTTTGGAAACATCAGTTGGTTGTTCGGAAATCTCGTTTAGTATCTTCGCTATTTCAGTGATGCTGCTGGAAGTTAAATCTTGAGGGTGAGATGGTGGAGTTGGCTCTTCTCTATTAAGAAACCTAAGGTAGTCTCTCCACTCTTGAAATGGGGTGACAACTTCCTTCCAGTTCTCTCCAATTTGATTATAGCTAAGGCAGCAAACAAAATTGAATTCTAGATGCAGCATATAATGCTCAAATTGTTTGCGGCTTAGATCGTACTTTTGACGAAGGTCTCGGGAGCGTACCTTGAAATCAGGCGCTTGAAAAACGTCATCAATAATACGAATCAAAGTGTCATCTTCAAACTGCAGTTCTTGTAGGTAGCGTGTATAGACCTTTGGAGTTTGAAGATGTTTTTCTAAGATGGATTCAAAGATGTTATTGGAGGCTCTAGGAAGTGAATACCATGTTGGTAGTACATGTATAGGGACCTTCTTTAATAGAGCTTGTAGGAAGTCCATATCAGGGCGAAAATTATCATCGAACTTAGAGATCTGCGAGTCGTAATACTTACGCATCTCTTTATTAACCGAGACCTTTTCATTTTGGATTGTAAGAAGGCCTGTCTTGCTCAATGTAGTCAAGGAGTCGAGGACTTTATTTTGTGGAGCTTCGAGAAATTCTGCGATATCGGAAATGGAAAACTTGAGGGAACTATTGAGAACTTCTTCTAAAACTTCGACATCAAAAGTTGTGAAGTGGGCCATTTGAAGGCGATTGTCGATATCACGCTGATAGTCATAATCAGAAAGATCGATTTTATTTTTCCGAGTTGGGCTGACTAACATAAGGCTACTCTACTTTTTTAAGTGATAGATAGATTTTTTAAAGTCTGTATTAGAT
>JBDQID010000081.1:0-6661 GCA_040264515.1 Chlamydiales bacterium | reverse complement strand
GATTTTCTACTGTGTTAGATTTGGTGTAATAAAACTTTTAATATGTAGTTTTCATCTGATGCAGATTTAGTCTTAATTAAAAATTAATATTTTCTTTATTTGGATTAATAGTGCATGTCTGTAGTATTGGTTATAAATAGGTGTCTACTTGTTTGATTTAAGTGTGCGTTTTATTTGCAATATATCTTTCAAAAATGTATTTATTGAGAACTGTTTTTAAAAACTATTTTAATGGGTTGTAGTAATGAAAATAAGTGATATTCAAATTAGATCATATATAGATAAAGAGTTCTCTAATTACGATGAGCTTCCAAATAGGCGCTCTCAAAAAGGGGGGCGAATTTTTTCTGTTATTCAATCCAAAGAAAAAAATCTCTCTTTTCCAAGGAGATTTTTTGAGGGACTTGCTCTTTCAATTCTCACTATATCAACGGTTTTTTCAGCTCTTTTTTTTTCTAGGATAAGAGATCAATGGCATGAAACTTTTTCTGGAAAAGAAATTACACCTATTGTGATTAATAATTTATCTGCGTTTAAGCCTAAGAGTACCAAAGCTGTTTCATCTCCTTGTTCACAATTAGATTCTCGAGGAACTGATGTTCCTTCAAGGTTGGAAAGCTCTGATTTAAAAGGGGCTGCTTCAGAGGAATCTTTAACTTTAGGTGGATTAAAAACGTTATCAGTCGTTACTTCAAGTTTGGAAAGTCCTGATTCAAAAGGGGCTGCTTCAGAGGAATCTTTAACTTTAGGTGAATCAAAAGTTTTATCAGAAGAATCTTTACAATTGAGTTCTCAAGGAAATCGTTCTTTTAGCGATTATTTATCGAGCTTATCTTCAAATTCTGCGGTACGTGTTATTGTAGGTAGAGGTTATGCAAAGGAGTCTCCGGGTTGTTTGTATGCTGGAGATCACTCTTTTTCTGATGAGGATATTTCACTTTATGAATCAGGTGAGTTGTCACAAAATTACGATCCTTATCGTATTGATATAGACTCGTCTAAAAATCCCGATGCGGTAATGAATATTCATGATAGATCTGCTTGGAAATCTATTCCAGATAACTCTGTTGATGAGATTTATTTAGAATTGTTATTTCCTTCAATTGGTATTGATTCTAAGGAAGCTCTTGTTGAAATATCTAGGGTTTTAAAGATTGGAGGAGTTCTTCTTTTTGACTGTAATAGTTCTCTTGAGGATAGAGAAGCAATGGCTCAATCTTTTTCAGCTATTAAAGATAAAGAGTATTTAGTTCCATCTTCATCTTGTACTACGGATTCTTTTAGGAGAGTAACAGTTGGTAGCTCTCGTTCTAAGGGACATTCTAGGGTGAAATTACCCTTGGATTATGTTGGGGTTTCAGAGGAAGACTGTTTTAATTACCGAAATGGTAGATCGGGTCGTTTTGTAATGTGTTTGGTAAATAGTCCAATGTTATTTATGGAGCGTTGTCATCATTATCGAGACCTTTATGGAGATGATTATGAAGGATGTTTTAGTAACTTTTCTCTATCCACAGGTGTAGATGCGTTGAAAAAAATATTGGAGGGAGATTCTTCTGATTTATAGAAGTGGGCCTGTGGGATCATGCGCTTATTTCTTATCTACAGTTTTACTTTTCTGAACAAGTTGAAAAAATATTATCAGATAGCCTTGAGGATAGGAGTAAAAGGTTTGAGGAGTTTTCAATTTTTCGTTATGTTGATGGCGTGAAATTTAACTTTGGAGTGGCTATGCAGAAGATTTCTCTTTTTTTCATGGTGATTTTTACGTTTTCGACTTTTCTTTTGTTTTCAGCGCCCTTGAAAGGTTCTGCTAAGAGAGTGGCGACTTTTGCTGGGGGTTGTTTTTGGTGTATGGAGTCTGCTTTTCAGGAGATAGAGGGTATTTCGTCTGTAATTAGTGGTTATACGGGTGGGCATAAGGAGGATCCGACATATGAGGAAGTGTCGCATATGGATACGGGGCATCGCGAGGCGATACAGGTACATTTTGATTCTTCGGTTCTTTCGTATCAAGAGTTATTGGATATTTTTTGGAGACAGATTAATCCAACGGATGATGGGGGACAGTTTGTCGATCGAGGATTTTCTTATACATCGGCAATTTTTTATCATGACGCTGAGCAAAAAGAGATTGCAGAGCATTCTAAGCGAGAGCTTGACGCTTCGAAGAGGTTTTCCAAACCGATTGTAACAGCGATTCTTCCGACTGCAGTTTTTTATACAGCTGAAGAGTATCATCAGGACTATTACAAAAAAAATCCGTGGCGTTATAAATTTTACCGTTATAAGTCGGGTAGAGACGATTTTATTGAAGAGAATTGGAAGGATAGAGAGATGTCAAAAGAGAGTTTAAAGAAGAGGCTTACACCTTTGCAGTATTATGTTACGCAAGAGAATGGAACTGAAAAAGCGTTTGATAATGAGTATTGGGATAACAAGAGAGCTGGTATTTACGTCGATATTGTTTCTGGAGAGCCTCTTTTTAGCTCATTGGATAAGTATGATTCTAAAACGGGATGGCCAAGTTTTACAAAACCTTTGGACAAAGAGAATATTATACAAAGAGAGGATAAAACTTTATGGGCAACGCGCATTGAGTTGCGTAGTGATGAGGCGGATTCTCACCTTGGTCATCTTTTTGATGACGGGCCGGAGCCGACGGGTTTGCGTTACTGTATTAATTCAGCTTCGCTTCGTTTTATTTCGAAAGAGAACCTTGCTGAAGAGGGTTATGGAGAGTATTTAGATCTTTTTGATGAATAATTAACGTTAGTAATTCTAACGTCAGCTCGACTTTTAATTCCGCCCTGTCTACTGGTTTATAGAAATAGTTTTTAGACCACGGTAGTGATCGTTTCTCTCTTTAGCCCAGTACTTTAGTGCTGGGATGGGATAATAAGAATAGTGTGCCGTGGCAGTGGCACTTCTCTTCTTTTTTAACTTTGAGATCCTGAGAGATGCCACTACCGTGGCATAGATTTTTTTCTATCTTTCCCAGTACTAAAGTGCTGGGCTAAAGAGAGGTGCGACCACTACCGTGGTCTAAAAAATATTTCTATAAATCAGTAGACAGGGTGGAATTAAGAGTCGAGCTGACGTTAAATTTATGGCCACTCTTGGTATGAAATCTTTTTATTGGACGGGGGAGAGTTCGATGGTATGGAGCAGATTAGCCATTTCGATGGCGCATAAAGCGCTATCAGACCCTTTGTTGCCAGCTTTTGTTCCTGAACGCTCTACAGCTTGTTCGATAGTTTCAGTTGTAAGAACTCCGAAAACAACCGGTATTTCTGTATCGAGGCTTACCTGAGCAATGCCGGAGGCTGCTTGAGCGCAGACGTAATCAAAATGTGGTGTTGCACCGCGGATAACAGCTCCTAGGCAAATTACGGCATCGAAGCTGCCTGTTTTACAGAGTGTTTTTGCAGCAAGCGGAAGTTCGAAAGCGCCAGGAACCCATACGACTGTAATGGAGTCGTCTTCAAGGCCGCATCGCTTGAGTGTATCAATAGCACCCTCTAGCAAGTTTTTTGTGATCGCTTCGTTGAAGCGGCCTACAACGATGCCGATTGACGACTCTCTTGCAACTAATTTTCCTTTTATCTCACGCATAATCTGACTCTCTATATTTCTAGGAGGTGTCCTAGTTTTTCTTTTTTAGTAAGCAGGTAGTTAAGGCTCTCTTTATTTACCGGAGGCATTAACGTTACCCTCTCTACGATTTTAAGGGAGTAGCCAGCAAGGCCTCCGTATTTCGCAGGATTGTTTGTTAGAAGACGGATGTTCTTAATATTTAAATCGACGAGGATTTGAGCGCCGATTCCGTATTCACGAGAGTCCACAGGAAGACCTAGCTCTAGATTTGCTTCGACAGTATCGCGACCGGAATCCTGCAAAGAGTACGCTCGAATCTTGTGGCCAAGACCTATACCTCTTCCTTCATGTCCTCGTAAGTAAATCACCACACCCTTTCCTTCTTCGGCAACTTTTTGCAAGGCTAGATCGAGCTGTGGGCCGCAGTCGCAACGGCAGGAGCCAAAGACGTCCCCGGTTAAGCATTCGGAATGAACCCGGACAAGCACATCGTCTGTTGCTTTGATATCTCCGCGGACAAGCGCAATGTGTTCTGTGCCATCGAGTGTCGATTTGTAAGCGTATGCTGTGAATTCACCGTGCTTTGTGGGGATGCGTGCGGAGGATACTCTTTCAACGAGTTTTTCAGAGCGAAGGCGGTAGCGGATGAGGTCTGCAACGGAGATAATTTCTAAGTCGTGCTCTTTGGCAAAAGCGCGCAAATCTTGCTCGCGTGACATCGTCCCATCTTCATTAACGATCTCACATAAAACGCCAACAGGATTCAAGCCCGCCATCTTCGCAAGGTCGCAAGCAGCCTCGGTATGGCCAGCTCGTTTAAGTACGCCACCCTCGCGGGCGCGGAGAGGGAATATGTGGCCTGGACGGTTGAAGTCTGACGGTTTTGATTCTTTGTCGGCAAGTGCGCGTAGTGTGGTTGCTCTATCGGAGGCCGAGATGCCGGTCGTTGTGCCGTGACGGTAGTCAACGGAAACCGTAAATGCTGTGCGCTGCGCTTCGCTATTTTGATCCACCATTAGCGGGATGTTTAGCTCGTCAAGGCGATCACCTTCTACAGACACACAAATGAGGCCACTTGTATGGCGTACCATGAATGCGATCGCTTCTGGCGTCACCTTTTCTGCGGCAATGATGAGGTCTCCCTCATTTTCTCTGTCGGAATCGTCCATGACGACGACGAATTTGCCTTGCTCGATAGCGTTAATGGCTTTTTTTACTTGGCTAAAGCTCATGCGTGACCTCTCATCGGATGCATTCTTTCGACATATTTAGCTAAAATATCGACTTCAATATTAATAGCAGAACCCACACTTTTTTCTCCTAAAGTTGTTACTTTTTGAGTGTGAGGGATAGTAACAACGGAAAAGCTATCTTCCGTGATATTCGTTACGGTCAGGCTGATGCCATCGAGGGTAACGGAACCTTTTTTGGCGATATAGGGAGCAAGTGTGGTGGGAAGTGTAAAAGAGAGTTCTTCAGATCCGTCATTAAGGCGTTCTCTTTTTGCAAGTGTTGCTGTGTTGTCAATGTGACCCTGTACCAAGTGGCCGTCAAGTGGATCTCCGTAGCGCAAAGGTTGCTCAACATTAACAAAGTCACCGATGTTGAGTTCCTTGAAGCTTGTCAGCTCCCAAGACTCTGTTGTAATATCAAAGCCGTACCACTCATCACCTTGCTCGACAACCGTTAAGCAGCAGCCGTTGATGGCAACAGAGGCACCCTTGGGAATGTGGCCGAGAGCAACTTTAACTTCAAGCCGCTTGCCAGTAGGGGTCTCTTTGATATTTAGGATACGACCTAATTTCTGGATGATTCCGGTAAACATGTTCTCTCTCTATCTGGAGTGTAATCTAAACGTACGTCATTTCCAAAGCGTTGGATATTTAATAAGTGCCAGCGGTGAGCCTGGTCAATTGTTGTTGGACTAGGACCCGAAAAAAGAGGTAGAGCGTCGGCGCCTAATGTGCAAGCTCCAACATAAACAACAAAGTGATCAACAAGCTGAGAGCGAAAGAAGCTACCGTAAAGAAGTGCGCCACCTTCGACCATTACCTGCAAGATTCCTCGCTTTCCAAGAAGCGCCATCGCTTCGCTAACGTCCACGCTACCCCCGGGAAAACCTTGTGGGAGCAGTTCAACTTCTGCACCACTATCTTTCCATTCTTTAATGCGTGATTGCGGTGCCAAGGCTGTTGTTAAGATGAGTGTCGAGGCAAGTGTTGTATCGAAGAGCGGTCCAATGGCCGGGGTTCTTCCTCGGCTATCGAGAAGAACACGCAACGGCTGCTTGCCAGAAGGTGGTGGAACGTGACGGATGGTAAGTTGTGGTCTGTCGCAGAATGCTGTGCCGGCACCGATGACAATAGCTTGAGATTCAGCGCGAAGCTGGTGGGCATTTACGCGTGTCTCTTCTCCGGTTATCCATTGTGAAGAGCCGTCCGATGCCGCGGTTCTACCATCGATACTTACAGCGCTTTTCAGTACGCAGTAAGGGCGCTTTGTTCGGCGGTGATGTAGATAAGGAGCAAGGGAGCGATGAGCCTCTTCGTGGCAAATGCCTGTATCGACTTGGATTCCGCGCTTTCTCAATATTTGGATTCCAGAGCCGTTGACTTTATGATCGGGATCGGTAACGGCAACAACCACACGGCTCACTTTAGCTTTGATACACGCTTCGACGCAAGGTGGAGTGCGTCCTGTATGAGAACACGGCTCGAGCGTTGTATAAAGTGTAGCGCCCTCCGTTGCTTTACCAGCATTGGCAATGGCTACAACTTCTGCATGCGGCTCGCCAGCAAGGGAGTGATAACCTTCGCCAATGACCTGTTTGTCCTTCGTGATCAGGCAGCCAACCCAAGGATTTGGAGGCGCCGTAAGCCTACCTTTCTCTCCTAAAGTAATAGCTTTTCTCATAAAAGCAATATCTGATTCTGGCATGAAGCTAAGATCCTTATTAATAAGGGATCATTATACAAAAAATTACCATTTCTAACTAGAGGTAACTTATGAAAAAATAACACATAAGAGCTACGATAGTAGCGAAAGGAGTCACACGAATTTGAAT
>JBDQID010000080.1:0-6661 GCA_040264515.1 Chlamydiales bacterium | reverse complement strand
TTCTTTTCTATCATATCCCAGCACTAAAGTGCTGGACTAAAGAGAGAAACGAGCACTGCCGTGGTCTAAAAACTAGTTTCATAAACTTTTGAGTACAAACAGATATCAATAGAGCTGTCATAGGAGGCTTTAATCTATCGTCCTGGTGACTCGCTCTATACCTCATATCATATTTCATAAAGTATTTAATGCAAATAAATTAGAAATCAACCTCACATTATCTATTTTCTTGTGCCAAAGATCGCGGAGCCGACGCGCAGGAGGGTAGCACCCTCTTCGATGGCGATCAGGTAGTCGTGGCTCATGCCCATACTCAGATGCTTTAGGGGCAAGGTTGGTGTTAGCTCTTCTTTAAACTTTCGTAGAGTTGAGAAAGTTTTTCGGATAACGTTTTCATCTTTTGTCAATGGCGCCATGGTCATGAGTCCTTCGACGGAAAGATTTTCAAGCTGTAGCAGCTGATCGATCTCGTGCTTCCATCCTTCTGGAGAGAGCCCATGCTTTGAGCTTTCGCCTGAGCTATTAACTTGAAGTAAAATCGAGGTTTGGATCCCCTGACTTACGGACCGCTTGGAAATTGCTTGTGCGAGTGCGATGGAGTCAACGGAGTGAATGAGGGCAACTTTTCCAAGGATCTTATTGATCTTGTTTGTTTGCAAACTTCCAATCAGATGCCAGTTAAGCTCGTTTGGAAAAGCGTCTTTTTTCTCCAAGAACTCTTGAACTCGATTTTCTCCAAAATGGCGAGAGCCGGCATCGAATGCTGGCTGTAGGTGCTCTGTTGGATGTCCTTTTGTCACAGCGATGAGTGTTATTTCTTCTGGAGAGCGTCCAATCGACACTGCTTTTTCTATGATTTGGTTTTGTACTTTTTTATAGTTATCGAGTACAGCTTGTTTACTTAAACAGTTCATCATGCCTTAAACTTTTGGGAGGAGAGAGTAGTTCATGCATGATCATGAGATCTCTTCGAGATTTCACTTTCTGTTTTAGATAAGCACTCGTTGCTTTTTCTTTAATCCGGTACGCCTCTTGTTTTGGCTTATCTTTTAGGTAGCCTGATACCAAATGACGTCCGGCATCATCTTGAATCTGCGTTTCAATATCGTGATCTTCAAAGCGCGAGACTTGTTCGTAGTCGTCAAATTTGGAGTGGAAATCGAACTTTTTCTTAAGTTGTTCTTTTTTTAACAGTGGCGCTGCTGCTGGCGGCGGTGGTGGTGGCGGTGTTTTTTTTGAAGGAGTGGGAGACAGTAAGTCGTCTTCCCACTCCATATCTAAGGATTCGAAGAGTTCTTTAACAACATCTTTTCGTTGCTGTTTTACTTCTTCTTCAGAAAACTCATCGTCTTCTCTGCCTACTATAATCCGCCTTAAAATCGGTCCGATAAGAACGAGAATCATCGCAAAGAAAGCGACTAGATCTAAAACATCCACAGATTAGCCGCCTTTGTTGTCGTCGTTACCGTCTAGGGGCTCTCCGAGTGAGTTCCGCATCTTGGTATCAGACATAACGTTTTGGATTCTTACATGATCCATAATACCGAGGTTTCCAGAGCGATAAGATTCTGCTATGGCTTGTGGTATTTGCGCTTCAGCTTCGACAACTTTCGCTTTCATCTCTTTGACTTTCGCTATGTTTTCTTGCTCTAGGGCAACAGCCATTGCGCGTCGTTCTTCAGCTTTTGCTTGAGCGATACGTTTGTCGGATTCTGCGCGGTCGGCACGTAGTTTTGCTCCGATGTTTTCTCCGACATTTATGTCAGCGATATCGATAGAGAGAATTTCGAAAGCTGTTTGTGCGTCGAGTCCTTTTTCGAGTACACGGCTGGAGATCCGCTGTGGGGATTCTAGTACTTCGAGATGTGTCTCTGCGCTACCGATCGCGCTAACAATTCCTTCACCCACACGAGCGATGACAGTGTCTTCTGTGGCACCACCGACGAGTTGCTGGATGTTTGTTCTGACAGTAACGCGTGCGCGGCATAGAAGTTGGACTCCGTCTTTTGCAACGGCTGCGATGTATTCGCCAGCGTTACTTGATGGGCAGTCGATGACCCTTGGGTAGACGGAGGTCTTTACTGCTTCCAACATATTTCTTCCGGCAAGATCAATGGCTGTGGCTTGGCGCCAAGTTAGGGGAATGCTTGCTTTATCGGCTGCGATCATGGCAGCTACGACATCTAGAACATTACCAGCTGCGAGGTAGTGAGTTTCCAAATCACTCGCTTCAATCTGCTTAAGGCCTGCTTTATAAGCGTTAATGCGAGCATTAACAATAACGGCTGGAGGTATCTTCCGCAGGCTCATTCCAATGATGTTGAAAAGAGAGATTGGGGTTCCTGAAACGAATGCTTGGAACCAAAGGCTGATGAATTTTCCAATGATCGAGAGTAGCATAATGACAACGAAAGCGATGACAATGAGAAAGATGTAGAACATCATTGACATATCTGCTTGTTGAGCAAGCAGTAAGAGTTGTGATTCCATTTTTTTTCCTTAATTTAATTTCTATAGTTAGATTTCTTTTGCGCGTACCAAAAGGTAGGCTCCCTTCCCCTCTAAGACAACAATTTCAGATCCTTTTTCGAGATAGCCTGATTTTGATACGGCTTGTAGCTTTTTGTTTTCTACGAGAATGTGACCGGACGGTCCAAGATCCGATAACGCAACTCCTTCTTTACCCACAGCGTCTTGGCAAAAAGTTGGAGCGCGGTACCCTTCTTGATCACCGGAGAGGTAGACACTCGACCCTGGTTTTCCTGATTTCACGCGCCAAAGAGCAAATTTAATAAGAACGATAAGCGCTAGCAAAGATGAGCCCACGAAGAGTGCAAGGTGTAGCATGTTATCAGTTTCGAGGGTGAAGAATAAGAGGCCTAGGAGAAAAAGGGTGGCTCCGGCTGCACCCACAACACCACCTGGGAGAAAAAATTCGAAAAAAATGAGAAGGAGGCCAACGGCCACCATGATAATGTGAAGTGTCATTTTACTCCGTTACTGTTTTTAAGCTTCTTCAACAACAATTTTACTTCCTTCAGTATAAAGAACAGTTACTTCGGTTCCTTTTTCAAGGTAGTGTCCAGAGCTTACGGCGTCGTAGAGTTCTGAGTCTATCCACACTTTTCCAGCAGGGCGTAGAGTGGCTGCTACGACACCCTTCTCCCCTGCTGACGGCAGTACGATCTGTTCATCCACTGCGACAAAGCCTTCGCTTGCGTTTTGTTCTCCGGCGAGGACAAGGCGATTGAAGAGGTAAAAACGTGGCATCACGTAGCGCGCGAGCAGTGCTATTGCGATCACACCGAGGATAAAGGAGCCGCAAAGCCATGCGAGGCGTTCCATGAAGACTTCTCCTGCGGGATTTAGAGTCTCTGTTGCAAAATCAAAATCAACCATGGACACTGATGGTAGCATAAGAGCGAAAAGAGCACCAATCATCAATATGATACCTGTGATTCCTGTGAAGCCGAAACCTGGAATAATGAAGAGTTCTACGCCCAGAAGGATAACACCGGTAAGGAGTATGATCACTTCTAGCCAAGTTACAGCCTCTAGTGCAAAGCTCGACAAGACTATAAAGAAAAGACATATGATACCAACGGTGCCAGGTAGACCGAATCCTGGACTGTTTAGTTCCATGTAAAACCCGAGCATGAGTCCTAAGAAGAGCATTGAGGAGACTGCGGGTGATGCTAGGAAGGCCATGAAGGCGAGACGCCAATCCATTTTAAATGCATCTACAACGGTGCCTGGGATCGCCTCAAAGAAAGGGTGAGAAAACAGTAGTGATTTTGATGCGGGCCATTTTCCAGCTAGCTCTTCTTCTTCTGTTATCGGAAGCAATTTTTTAGGATCGACTTGAAAATCGGCAACACCGTATTCGATCATCTCTTTTGCATCGAGTGTAAGTAACTTTCCTTTAGCGGTGATTACTTTATCCGTTGGTAAGATTTCCTTTTCGTCGGACAGGCGAATGACTTTTGCGTGGCGTGTGATAAGCAGTATATCTTTATCAACCATTGCTTCTGCGATCAGGGGATCTCGCTCGTAAAAGCCTGCTCTATTGGCAAAGTCTGCACGTAGTGCGGAGTTTATTTTTTCCGATGCGCTTTGCATCTGCCCACCCTCACCTGCAAGTACAGGCTCTGCGGCACCCATTGTGGCATCTTTTACGATACCGATAAAGCGGCATGAGTATGCGAGCATGGCACCTGCGGAGACGGCCCAGTTATTGATGAAGGCGACTGTGGGGATATCGTAGTGGGTATCGAGATCTTTTAGGGCGTCAGATATCAATTGCGACGAGAAAACTTCACCACCTGGGGTATTGAGCTCTAAAATAATGAAGATCGGTTTATTTTCTTTGTAGTAGTCGAGAGCTGATTTAACGTAGATCCAGGTTGACTGATCGATACCGCTTTTTTTGTTATCGATACGGATGTGTCCGACGAGGTTATTACCATCTGCGTTAAACTTGATATGTTCTTTTAGGAGCGCTGTGATTTCTTCTGGCAGTTGTTCGAGTGTTTTCAGGCGAACTTCTTGCTCGAGCTTTTTTCGTATATCTTCTGAGAGGGTGAATCGTTCGTGAAAGCGTGAGAGTTCTTCGACGGTTCTTACGAGTCCAAGGGATGTGAGTTGGTTTTGATTAACAACGAGGGTTTCACCTTTCGGAGAGACGATATTTTTTCCATCACCTGCGCGCCAACCGTCTTCGTCAACAACTTGAAGAGATGAATCTACCATCGCTTCTGCGATCATCTTTAAGAGCGCTCTGTGTGGACGATTTTTAGCAATCAGGCTACGTACTTTACTCCGTAAAATATTCACGGGTATGGCGGGTTGGTCGTTGAGGGGAATATCGCCCCAGGAGACGAAGAGGGAGACTGCGAGTTCGTCTGCAACGAAAGGAATCAGGGCTGCAGGACCTATGGCGTTATCATCGATGTAGGCGATGAGTTTGGCTTTGTTGGCTATTTTTTTTTCATATAGTGTTTTGGCTACATCTAGAACAGCTGCGAGGTCACCCGAGGTTGAATTAATTTCAACAACAATGGTTGAGGCGTTTGTTAATTGAATTTCTTCGATGATGGGATCGAGTTTTTCCCGGTCGAGGTGCCCTTTAAGGGCAAACAGATAAGGTTCTGCTAGTATTGGGTTTAATACACAACAAATCAAAAACACTAAAAGGTAAAAAAGCCTTTTCATCTGCTCTCCTCTATATCAATCTCTTTTTTCCTTGATAATGCTTCATTCCGCGTTAAAATACCATCACGGAACCAAGACAGCCTGTTTTATCCTAACCATCCTATTAACGTCAGTTCGACTCTTAATTTTTTAGTGCTGGTTAATGATTTATAACAATCATTTTTAAATCGCGGTAGTAGTCGTTTCTCTCTTCAGGCCAACACTGAAGTGCTGGGCCTGAAGTTTGGCACTTTTTTTGTGCCTATAACAACTCGATCTCGAATTTACATAGACGATGAGTTTGCTTAAGACCACGGTAGTGGTCGCTTCTCTCTTTAGCCCAGTACTTTAGTGCTGGGATAGGATAATAAAAAAATTGTGTCACGGTAGTGACACCTCTCTTCCCCTTTGACCTTGAGATCCTGAGAAATACCACTACCGTGGCATAGATTGTTTTTTATCCCGTCCCAGCACTAAAGTGCTGGACTAAAGAGAGAAACAACCACTACCGTGGTCTAAAAACTATTCAGAACTAGATTAAGAGCCGAGCTTACATTAATTACCTGCAAAGAAACATTCCATCTAAGAATCGTTAAAATTCTAGAATACCTGGGAAGCGTGCAAACTGCGGCATGCTGCGGCTGGTATCGATCAGTTCATCCGCAATTTTTTCGCATGATGCGGGCATTCTTGAGATGAGTATTGATTCGTGATATTCTTGAGGGATATCGCGATTGAGTGTCGTGATAAAACGGACAATAGGGTCTCGGGTTTTTTCTTTAAAGCTTTCTGGAAGCAGAGGATTCACAGCTTCTCTATAGATAGCCTCGAGCTTTTGTGGCTCTTTTCCATAGTGCTCGAAATTTTCACTGTAGACGCGCACTCCAACTTTCAAATTCAGCACTGTAGATCGAACGTACGCTACATATAATTTTGCTGTAAACTCCCCCATTTCTCGCTTTCCAAGATTTAGCAAGACGTCTCGAAAATCTTTTAAAGCGACTGCAACTCCTGCGAGCAAACTACGATTCAGTAAAAATTCAAAAATCGAAGTATAACCAAGCATAAGGTAAGACATTGTTTCTTTATCTTCGTGTTTACACCATTCTCTATCTCTACACCCATATCCTCCGACACCTGACCTATCAAATCTCTTATTCTTAACTTCATTGAAGTGTTTAGCACTTTGTAACGATATTTCGTTATCCAAACTATATGATAACGATGATAATATACTGTGTGCTTGCCGCGGCTATAGGATTTCATAAATCATCTTAAAATTAAAAATTTTAAAATAATTTTTGAAAGGAGTAAACTAAAGTTTCTCCATCTAGAAGATGGAGGTTTTAACCATCAAAGGGACTATAAAAAAATATTGCAAAAAATTTAAGAATTTTTAAATCCACTCTCAGACCAGGTAGAATAAGGTCATAATCCGCTCGTCAGCACTCTAAAATTTATAGGTTTATCT
>JBDQID010000079.1:0-6712 GCA_040264515.1 Chlamydiales bacterium | reverse complement strand
TATTCAGACCACGGTAGTCGTCGTTTCTCTCTTTAGTCCAGCACTTCAGTGCTGGGACGGGATAATAATAACATTGTACCGCGGTAGCGGTATCTCTCTTCCTCTTTAACTTGAAGAAGTTGAAAGATGTTACTGCCGTGGCATTGAGATTTTTTTCATCTTTTCCCAGTAGTAAAATACTGGGCTTGAAGTTTGGCACTTTTTTTGTGCCTGCAACAGCTCGGCCTCGAATTCAGACAGACGATGAGTTTACTTAAGACCGCGGTAGTGGTCGTTTCTCTCTTTAGCCCAGCACTTTAGTGCTGGGAAAGGTAGAAAAAATCTATGCCACGGTAGTGGCATCTCTCAGGATCGCAAAGTTAAAAAAGAAGAGATGTGCCGCTGCCGCGGTACACTGTTCTTATTATCCCGTTCCAGTACTAAAGTGCTGGGCTAAAGAGAGAGGGCCACCACCGCGGTCTGAAAATTATTTCTATAACCATTTTAGAGTCAGCTTTCTTTTTTAGTTTTAGGCGCAGAAAAGCGCGCTTAAATTACTCGGGTAAGCGCTGGGAATCCTAGGCTCTAAAGCCGTCGTCTTGCGGACTCGCTTCTAAAATAGAGGGCAGTGCCATTTACAAATAACCATTATAGATACAAGGGGATAAAAAACGAACAAGAAAAAATAGGTTTGACAAAAAAGAGTGAAATTGAGTTACATTGATCTCCTAATTTAATTATATGATCAACAACCCTGATAATTATGACCAAAGAAGATACTTTAAGACTTGAAGGTTCTGTAGAAGAGTTGCTTCCGAATATGACCTTTCGCGTAGCCCTCGAAAATGGAATGAAAGTGCTTGCACACCTTTGTGGTAAAATGCGAATGAGAAACATTCGTGTTCTCGTAGGGGATGTCGTTACTGTTGAAATGTCACCGTACGACCTCTCAAAAGCACGTATTATTTACCGCCAACGATAAGATTATTAGAAAAATAAGATTTATTGTTGAAAAAAATCGCAAAGATCGCTATAGTTGCAGCTCTCTTTGCTAAGCCCAGATAGCTCAGGGGTAGAGCACTTGCATGGTAAGCAAGCGGTCGTAGGTTCGATTCCTATTCTGGGCAGAACAAAATTATAGAAATAAACATCGAAAAACGTTCTTGATCCCTAACGGAGGACGGTAATGGCCAAAGAAGCCTTCCAACGCAATAAGCCACACATTAATATCGGTACCATCGGTCACGTTGACCATGGAAAAACCACGCTAACTGCCGCTATCACAAAAGCCCTCGCTGAACAGGGTGGATGCGACTTCCGCAGCTTTGAATCAATTGATAAAACACCTGAAGAAAAAGCTCGTGGGATTACGATCAACTCAACTCACGTTGAATATGAAACAGACAACCGTCACTATGCTCACGTTGACTGCCCCGGACACGCCGACTATGTCAAAAACATGATCACAGGTGCTGCTCAAATGGATGGAGCTATCCTCGTTGTAGCTGCAACTGACGGACCTATGCCTCAAACACGTGAACACGTTCTTCTTGCTCACCAAGTTAACGTTCCTTCAATCGTTGTCTTCCTAAACAAGTGCGACATGATGGATCCAGGTGACGAAGAGCTTCTAGAACTCGTTGAGATGGAGTTGTCAGAACTTCTTGAGTCAAAAGGCTACAAAGACGCTCCGATTATTCGTGGATCCGCTCTTAAAGCTCTTGAAGGTGACCCAGAATACGTTAAGAAAATTTTAGAACTCATGGAAAATGTTGACACTAACATTCCTGAGCCCGAGCGTGAAGTAGACAAGCCTTTCCTAATGCCTGTTGAAGACGTTTTCTCCATCTCTGGTCGTGGTACTGTTGCTACTGGTCGTGTGGAAAAAGGTATCATCAAAATGAACGACAAGCTAGAAGTCGTCGGTCTTGGTGAGACTTTTGACACTGTTGCAACTGGCCTTGAAATGTTCAACAAGATTCTTGATGAAGCAAGAGCAGGTGAGAACGTAGGTGCTCTTCTACGTGGTGTTGACAAAGATAAAATCCAACGCGGAATGGTTCTTGCAGCTCCTGGAACGTGCACACCTCATACTCGTTTCAAAGGTACAACATACATCCTAACGAAAGACGAAGGTGGACGTCATAAGCCATTCTTCACAGGTTACCGCCCTCAGTTTTACTTCCGCACAACTGACGTTACAGGTACCGTAACTCTTCCTGAAGGCGCTGAAATGATCATGCCTGGTGATAACGTTGAGATTGAAGCTGAGCTCATCTCTCCTATCGCTATGGAGATTGGAATGCAGTTTGCTATTCGTGAAGGTGGACACACCATCGGTGCGGGTACAGTAACAGAGATTATTAAGTAATCCCTCTACTGCAAAAAAATAAGCCACAGCCGCGATAATATTGCGGCTGTGGCTACTTTGTTGGAAAGAAGTAATCCAGCGTAAGTTGTTTAAAACAAAGGGTGTGTAGCTCAGCTAGGTAGAGCAACGGTCTCCAAAGCCGTCGGTCGGGGGTTCGATCCCCTCCGCACTCGTATTAAAATGGATGTTAATAGTGAACGGCAAAAAGGACGCTAATCACATGGCAGCAGGAAACATAGTTCAACAAACCTACAATTTTGTAGGCGATATCAAAGTTGAATTCAAAAAAGTAAGCTGGACCGAAAAAGAAGAACTCCAAGCTTACACCAAAATTGTTGTAGCCTCAACATTTGCTATCGGCGTATGTGTTTTTTCTGCCGATGTTTTCATCCAAACGACTTTGGAAAGTATTAATATCCTCTTAGGCATGCTGAGCGGTTAAATCAGGGAAAGAAAAATGCACAAATGGTTTGTTGTACACGTTCTCTCTACACACGAAAAGAAAGTAAAAAGAACGATCGAAGAATCTCGTGAGAATAGCGATATGGAAGAGCTTATTGAAAAAGTAGTTCTCCCTACCGAAAATGTTCTCGAAGTCAAACGTGGACAACAAAAGGTTTCCGAAAAACGACTCTGGCCTGGTTACATCCTTGTTAAAATGACCCTGACGGACGAATCCTGGATGTATATAAAAAATACAAACGGTGTGATTGGATTTCTTGGTGGTGCTAAACCCACAGCACTCTCCGAAGAAGAAGTTCAGGAGATCCTACAAGATCTAGAAGAGAAAAAAGAAAAAGTTACACAGAAAAACGCACTTCAAGTCGGAGACGTTGTTAAAGTTGTCGATGGCGTATTTGTGAACTTTACAGGAGAAGTTATCGAAACTTTCCACGACAAGGGAAGACTCAGTGTTATGGTGTCGATATTTGGAAGAGAAACTCGCGTTGATGATCTTGAATTCTGGCAAGTAGAAGAGGTCTCCGTTGAAGAAGGGGTCGAAGGCACTTAAAACTTAAAGCGACAAAGATCACATTGATCTGAGGACAAAGAAAATGGCAAAAAAAGTAGTAAAGATTATAAAACTTCAAATTCCGGCAGGAAAAGCAAACCCTGCGCCTCCTATTGGACCAGCACTTGGTGCTGCCGGAGTGAATATCATGGGATTTTGTAAGGAGTTCAACTCAAGAACTCAAGACAAAGCCGGTGATATTCTACCTGTTGTTATTACTGTCTATGCAGACAAGTCCTTTACTTTCGTTACAAAACAACCTCCAGTTCCCGAACTCATCAAAAAAGAGATCGGAATCGAATCTGGTTCTGGTGTTCCAAACCGTGATAAAGTTGGTCAGCTTTCACATTCTCAAGCGCGAGAAATCGTAAAGAGAAAGTTTGCTGACATGAACTGCCGCGACGAAGAAGCTGGAATGCAAATGGTTTTCGGAACTGCCCGTTCAATGGGCGTAGATATAGTTGAAGGCTAATATTATGGGTCGTAAATCTAAAAGATTTCGGGAGATGGATAAGCTTGTAGATTCAGATAAACTGTACTCTATTAGTGAAGCTATCGAAATATTAAAAAAATGTCCTCCAGTTAAATTCGATCAAACTGTAGACATTTCGATGAAATTAGGCGTCGATCCAAGAAAATCTGATCAACAAGTGAGAGGAACCGTGTCCCTACCGAACGGCACAGGTAAATCCATCTCCATCGTCGTCCTTGCAAAAGGCGACAAGGTAAAAGAAGCCCTCGATGCAGGTGCTGATTTTGCTGGTAACGATGACTTGATTGAAAAAATCAAGGGCGGTTGGACTGATTTCGATGCCATGGTCGCAACTCCTGATATGATGCGGGAAGTTGGTCGACTTGGTAAGATTCTTGGACCTCGAGGCCTCATGCCAACACCAAAAGCTGGTACGGTAACAACTGATATCTCCAAAGCAGTCACGGAAATTAAAGCAGGTAAAGTCGAATACAAAGTAGATCGTAACAGTGGTGTAAACAACGCCATTGGTAAAGTCTCTTTTGATAACGACAAGCTTGTTGAAAATATCCATACTTTTCTTGGAGCTATCATGCGCGCTAAACCCTCTGCTGCAAAGGGTACGTATATAAAATCATTGGCTCTGTCATCAACGATGGGTCCTGGTATTAAAGTCGATACACGTGAAGCACAAGTAGCTTAAAAGGAGAAACGATGAGAGCAGAAAAACAGTTACTCCTTGATGAAATGAAAGAAGCCATTGATAATTCCGGCGCCTTTCTCATCACGCAGTATCAAGGCTTAAGTGCTAATTCTTCAGTTGGCCTCCGCGATTCAATCGCAGAGAAAGGCGGAGAGATGAAAGTAGTGCGCAAACGTGTTTTCCTAAAAGCATCAGAAGCAATGGGTCTTTCCCTAGAGCCTTCTATGCTTGATGGTCACATCGCTGTTGTATTTGCAGGGGAAGACGCTGTAGAAACAACAAAAACCGTATTCCAGTTTGGAAAGGAAAATCCTAATACACTTGACGTATTAGGCGGTCTCTTTGATGGCGTCGTATGTGATGCCGCAAAGGTCAAAAAGTTATCAACACTTCCAGGTAAGGATGAGATGCGCGCGCAGCTCCTCGGTCTATTCGAAGCTCCGATGTCTCAAACTCTATCTGTGATGGAGTCGCTACTCACAAGTGTCATCTTCTGTTTGGATAACAAAGTCAAACAAGAACAAGATAACGAAAAAAGTTAACGCAAGATATTCAATCAAGAGAGGTTATTACCGTGGAAAAAGAAGCACTCGTAGAAGAGTTAAGCAAGCTTACTGTCCTTGAAATGGCAGAACTTAAAGACGCTTTAGAAGACAAGTGGGGCGTAAAAGCTGCATCTGCAGCTCCTGCAATGATGATGGCTCCTGCCGGTGGCGCAGAAGAAGCTGCTGCAGAGTCTACAGAATTTGAAGTAACTCTAGCAGAATTCCCAGCACCAAAGAAAATTGCTGTGATTAAAGCTGTTAGAGAAATTTCAGGTCTCGGTCTTAAAGAAGCTAAAGAGCTCGTCGAAGGCGCGCCTAAAGTTCTTAAAGAAAGCGTTTCTAAGACAGAAGCAGAAGAAATCAAAAAGAAATTTGAAGCATCAGAAGCTAAGATTACAATCAAAGGTCTGTAATTTTTCTTTTTGCAAAAAAAACGGCAACCGAGTCTCAGATTTAGAGACTTGGTTGCCATTTTGTATATGATAGTGCTATTCTAATTTTTTTTTGGAATTGTTTTCTGTTGAATACAAAAAAATCAATTAAATAATCGATTAAAGTTATTTCAGGGAGTCAACTGCAATGCTGAAAAGGGCGCCGCAAAGGGTAAGTTTTGTAGAGAAGGAAGAGATCATTGATCTTCCTAATCTGATTGAAGTGCAAATTAAATCCTATAGTCAGTTTTTGCAAGCTGATAGACTTCCTCTCGAAAGAGATAAGTTAGGGTTAGAAGAAGTCTTTCAAGAAATCTTTCCAATTAAATCGTACGACGAAAAAGTCGTTCTTGAATACATCTCCTATGATCTTAGTGTTCCAAAATACATTCCAGAAGAATGTATCCGCCGTGGAATCACCTATAACGTCACACTAAAAGTTAAATTCCGTCTTACGGACGAAACAGGCATTAAAGAAGAAGATGTCTATATGGGTACGATCCCTGTCATGACTGACAAAGGGACTTTCGTCATCAATGGTGCCGAAAGAGTCATCGTCTCCCAGCTTCACAGATCTCCTGGTATTTGCTTCGAGCAAGAACGCCATGCAAAAGGAATCATGCTCTATTCAACTCGAATCATTCCTTATCGTGGAAGTTGGTTAGAAGCGTCCTTTGATCCTAATGATCTTATTTACATTTACATCGACAGAAAGAAAAGACGACGAAAAGTACTCGCGACCTCCTTTATTCGTACTCTTGGATATTCAACAGATGCTGATATCATCGAAGAATTCTTCAACACACGCAAAGTAAAGCTCCGTTCGGAAAAAGATTTTAGCATCCTCATTGGAAAAATCCTTGCTGAAGATGTTGTGGATGAAGATTCGAACCTTGTTTTCGGAAAAGCGTCTGAGAAGCTAACAACAGCCATGCTTAAGCGTATGATGGATGCTGGCATCAAAGTATTGCGTATCGCAGAAGATGCAGATGAGACAAGCCCAATTATTAAGATGCTCGCAAAAGATCCAACAGACTCTTATGAGACCGCTCTTAAAGATTTCTATCGCAAAGTTCGCCCAGGTGAGCCAGCAACACTCTCTAACGCACGCTCAGCAATGATGCGTCTTTTCTTTGACCCTAAACGTTACAACTTGGGCCGCGTTGGTCGCTATAAGCTTAACCGTAAGCTTGATCGCG
>JBDQID010000078.1:0-6743 GCA_040264515.1 Chlamydiales bacterium | reverse complement strand
GTTTTTCATTTGTTTCTTTATGAAAGTACTCTTTATTTTTTTCTATTACTTCTTCTGGAGTAAAGTATCCGGCACCTTTTTTTCTGTAGGAGCGTGCTGTGATAAGGCCTTGATTGCGCAGTTTCATGAAAGGTTCTGTGGTTGAGACGTGACCACAATCAAAGAGTACTTTATGCCAAAACCGGGCGTAGAGAAGGTGCAGTACGGCGTGTTCAACGCCTCCGACATAAAGATCAACTGGAAGCCAATATTTTTCGTTTTCTTCACCCCACGCTTTGTCTTCATTTTGGGGATCACTAAAGCGGAGGTAGTACCAGCAGGAGCCGGCCCATTGTGGCATTGTGTTGGTTTCGCGGAGAGCTTTTTTCCCGGTTTTGGGGTCTGTGATTTCGACCCAGTCGGACGCTTTAGCAAGCGGGCTTTTTCCATCGCCGGACGGTTTATAGTCGCTGATCGATGGGGGTACGAGAGGGAGTTCGTCGAGCTCTAGCAGGCGTTTTGTGCCGTCTTCGAAATGAAGAATTGGGAATGGCTCGCCCCAGTAGCGTTGTCTGGAGAAGAGCCAGTCGCGTAATTTGTAGTGAATGGACGCTTTGCCGGCGTTCTTTTTTTCGAGCCATTCGATCATCAATTTTTTCGCAGCGTTAACATCGAGATCGTTTAAGGAGATTTCGTTGTTTTTACTGTTGATCGAAGTACCGCCTCCGTTCCAGCACCGTTTACCATCGAGTACTTCTTGGCGAACGGCCTCTGCTGTCACGCCTTCGGGAATTTGGTCTTGGTGGCGTTCAACGTGGGGGTCGAATACGGGGATAACTTTTAGGTTGAATTGCTGTGCGAATTCAAAATCGCGTTCATCGTGAGCTGGGACTGCCATGATGGCGCCTGTGCCATATCCGATGAGGACGTAGTCGGCAATCCAGATAGGGATTTGCTGACCGTTAACGGGATTTGTAGCATAGGCACCGGTGAAGACACCTGTTTTTTCTTTTGAAAGATCTCCGCGTTCAATTTCGCTTTTTGCGGCGGCTATTTCTTTGTATTCAGCGACAGCGTTGCGATGTTCTTCCGTGGTAATTTTCTCAACAAGAGAGTGTTCTGGAGAGAGAACCATGTATGTGGCACCGAAGAGGGTATCTGGACGAGTTGTGAATACTGAGATTTTTTCTTCGGTTGTTGTTTCGTGAAAATCGACCATGGCGCCTTCGCTGCGACCGATCCAGTTTATTTGAAGTTTTTTGAGGCTATCGGGCCAGTCAACGAGTTCGAGATCTTTAATGAGTCTGTCGGCGTATTCGGTAATTTTAAGGACCCATTGGCGCAAGGGGCGTTTTTCGACAGGGAAGCCGCCTTCTTTTGAAAAGCCGTCTTCAACTTCTTCATTTGCAAGAACGGTGCCGAGTTCGGGGCAGTAGTTTACAAGGACATCGGCTTCGTATGCGAGGCCTTTTTCATAGAGTTGGGTAAAGATCCACTGTGTCCATTTGTAGTATTTTGCGTCCGATGTCATGACTTCGCGGTCCCAGTCGTAAGAGAATCCGAGAAGCTGGAGTTGACGTCGAAAATTGTCAATGTTTTCTTGAGTTGTTTTAGCTGGGTGTGTGCCAGTGCGGATGGCGTACTGTTCTGCTGGCAGACCGAAGCTATCCCATCCCATTGGGTGTAGGACATTAAAACCTTTGAGTCTTTTATAGCGGGACATCACGTCTGTGATGGTGTAACCTGCGACGTGGCCGACGTGAAGGCCGGCACCTGAGGGATAAGGGAACATGTCGAGGACGTAGTATTTGGGCCTGTTGTAGTCGATTTCGGCTTTAAAGGTTTTATTTTCTTTCCAAAATCTTTGCCATTTGGATTCTATTGTCTTGTGGTTGTACTTAGTCAGCTGTTTCATTTTTGAACGAAATTCTCTATTTTTTGTTTCATTTGCTCTTTGGAAAATGGCTTAATGACGTAGTCTGAGGCACCATTTTGCAATGCTTTTATAACACTTGTTTTTGTCGATTCGGATGTGACAACGACAATGGGAATGGCACGGTGGGGTGATTTTTTGATAATCTTCAAAACATCCAGACCTGAAAGGTGTGGTAGAACCCATTCCATAACAATCATCTTGATCGAGTAGCGGCCGCTTTTGATTTTGGTCAAAGCGTCTTCTCCATCCATCGACAGCACAGGATGATACCCTGATTGGGTAATAATTTCACGCATTTTAAAACGGATGACCCCTGAGGGGTCAACAACTAGGATATAAGCATCCATACGAGGTTAAGGCCACGGTTTTAACAACAAAAGAAGTCTCTCTTTTACAACTTCTACACTCGAAAGTCAAACAAACTCAAAACCTCGAATGCAATTTTCCCCTATTAACAAATTGTTTTTTATGAGAGTCTGCGTAATGAAAAAAAGATTAGGAGCTCTGTTTTATGAAAATTATTTTTACGCTACTATTGCTTCAGCTATATTTGATCCCTTGTTTTTCTGACATCATTGTTTTAAGGCATGGAGAAGGAACACACAATATCGAACGCGTTTTTAATTCAAATCCCGATCACCCTAATTATAAGCCTGCAAATCTTACGGAAAAGGGTGTAAGACAGACGATGAAGCTTGCAGAAAATTTATTTAGAAAGGGTTATACTTCGAGCAATATAACAAGAATCTATGTATCCCCTCTCCCCCGAACCAAGCAAACAGCACACTTGTTGGTTGCGGCGGGACTTATTGCTGAGAAAAACATGATTATTGAGCCTCGCCTTATTGAAATCCAGATGGGAGAAAGAGAAGGACTTTATTACAGTGAGTTTCCTGATGAGGATCCGTGGGATCATTCGAATGCGAAGGAGCGGTATAATGGAGAGGAGTTTGAGGAGGTTGATGCGCGTGTATTGAGTGTGTATCGGGAGGCTTTGAATGAGAACGTTTCTGGACATACTCTGTTTGTAACGCATAGGACTCCAGCAAAGCAGCTATTGTCTCGGGTCAAGGGAAAAGATCACATGCTACAAACAGCGGAGGCGGAGATCATTCCGGTAAAGTTTGAGAGTGCTACGGCTGCTACAGATTTTTAATTTGAATGTTTTTAGCGCGGAAGCGTAGAGAGAGAGAAACAACCACTACCGCGGCCTAAAAACTACTTCCATAAACCATTAAATGTGATTAAATTAAGAATCGAACTCACGATACTGTAGGGAATTCAAGATATCTTCATAGTTGAAACCTCTTCTTACGAGAGAGGCTATGACTTTTTGCCGTTCTTTGTGATCGGAGAGGTTGCGTTTGGCGTATTTTGTTGAGAGCAGAGTTGTGATTGCATCATAGATTTTGTCTTTTTCGGAGTGTGTTTCGATGATCTCTTCGATGAGTACTGGATCTAAACCTTTGAGTTGTAATTTCTGAGCAATACGTCTGATTCCATACTTCCGTGCTAAGTTACAGCGGGCGTAGCTGTGGGCCCATTCTGTGTCGTTGAGATAGCCCGACTCCGTGCACTCTTCGATCACTTCGTTGATAACAGCTTCTGGGTATTCTCTTTTTTCCAGCTTCGTGCGAAGCTGGGCTGTAGGCATCGGTTTTACGTTCAGTAGCCTTAGGGCATACAATTTTGCGGTCTTTTTCTCTTTCATAATGCTCATTAGACGAAAATGAGCAGTATATGCCAAGATGACATAAAAAAGAAGAAGAGGAGAAAAAGTTATGATCCAGTGCTACACAACAAACTCCCAAGGTATCGACGGTCTGCATCTTGTGGAGCGTCCAAACCCTGATTCTCCGGGCCCTGACGAGGTTCTTGTAGATGTTAAAGCGGTTTCCCTTAACTACCGTGACTTACTCGTTGCGGAGGGAAAATATGGCAATGAGAAGTACGACCCTTTCATTGCAGCGTCTGACATGGCGGGTTGTGTAGCAAGTGTTGGTGCAAATGTTACTGAGTTTATGCCTGGTGATCGTGTTTTGAATGCAACGTTTCGCTTTTGGCCGGCAGGTCAACTCCGTTCTTCTTGGGCGAGGACACTTGTTGGGGGTTCGGGTAATGACGGTGTTTTGGCGGAAAGAATTATTTACCCTGCGGCTTCTTTAGTGAGGGTTCCTGAGCATATGACGTATGAGGAGGGCTCTACGCTTACGATTGCGGGTCTTACGGCTTGGGCGGGGATGGTGACGCATGGAAAGACTAAGCCTGGTGAGTGGGTGCTACTTCACGGCACGGGTGGTGTTTCTATTTTTGCAGCGCAGATTGCGCAAATTTTGGGTGCACGCACGATTTTGAGTACGTCAAGTCCTGAGAAGGGTCGCCTTGTAAAGCAGGAGTTGGGTGTATCTGAGGTCATTGATTACCGCGATGAGGGTTGGCCACATCTTGTTAAAGAGCTTACTGATGGTAAGGGTGTGGATGTTGTTGTTGATACGTCGGGTGGAGATACTTTAAGTCGTACGATTAAGTGTTGTGGTTATGGTGCGCGGGTTGGGGTGATTGGTGTTTTGGATGGATATGAGAGCTCTATTAGCATTATCGATATGATTTTGCATCAGATTTCAGTGCGTGGCATTTACGTTGAGTCTACCGAAGAGTTACGACTTTTTGCACAAGCAATGGAAGTAAGTAGGGTTCACCCTTACATCGACAAGGTTTTTCCTTTTGAGCAAGCGCGCGATGCTTATGAGTACTTACGTTCTCAGCAGCATATTGGCAAAGTGGTTATCCGGATGAACTCGTGACTTTAAGAGAAGAGAATTCTTGTGCATCACGGAATTGAATTTTTCACTATTCTTCTTTTTAGTTCCGTTCTTGTCTTGGGGGCTGCTACCAGGTACATTTCATATCTTATAGGAGCGCCTTTTACAATTACGATGTTGTTTTTTGGCCTCCTTAGCGGAGGCTTTATTCGCTATTACGGGCTTGATGAACATCTTGTTTCTATGTTGCATCTATCTGATGGAGACCATCTTTTCTCCCCTGACCTGATTATCTTTATTTTTCGTCCTCCGTTAATTTTTGAATCCGCTTTTTCTCTCGATGCGCATGTTTTTAAAAAGAGCTTAAGGTCAACGCTACTCTTAGCAGGTCCTGCGTTACTTATGGCTACGTTTTTAACAGCGATATTGATATGGGGTTTAACGCATAGCTCTTGGGGATGGGGTTGGCCAGCAGCTTTGGCTTTTGGAGCGCTTATTAGCGCAACAGATCCTGTTGCAGTTGTTGCAATTCTCCGTGAACTTGGAATCTCAAAGCGTCTTGTAACTGTTATCGAAGGTGAATCTCTTCTTAACGACGGAATAGCAATTGTGCTTTTTTCTCTGTTTCTTTCACTTCTTACAGGAGTTACGGGGCAGATTGATTTAGTTTATGCAGCTGTGGATTTCTTTCGTGTTGTTGTTGGGGGGCTTACTGTTGGGATAATTTTGGGAGTTTTGACTTCCCTTTGGATTGGAAAGATTTTCAATGATCCTCTTTCTGAGATTTCTTTGACTGTGGCGCTTGCTTACTTTTCGATGTTGATTGCAGAGGGTATTTTTCATGTTTCTGGTGTGATGGCGCTTGTGGCATCTGGGCTTTGGATGGCGAGTTTTGGAAAGACGCGGGTAAGTCCGGAGGTGCACCATTCTATGCATACTTTTTGGGGTATGCTCTCTTATATTGCGAATACGCTTATCTTTTTTCTTGTTGGCTTCATTATTGTTCTTCAGGTCCCCAGCTTATCTATTAATGATGTCGTAATTATCTCCCTTACTTTTTTTGGTATTATGCTTATTCGCACTTCCATCATTTTTATTTTTCGTCCGGCAATGATGTTATGTGTGAAAAATGCGATTGTTATTTCCTGGGGGGGGCTTCGTGGGGCTGTTTCGATGGCACTTGCTCTTATTATTTCTCAATCTTCTGAAATCCCATTTGAGCTCCGCGAACAAATTTTATTACTTACAGTTGGGGTCGTTCTTCTTACTATTTTTATCAATGGATGGAGTATGAAGCCTCTCTTAAAGAAGCTAGGGGTGGATCAGCAGCCAGTTGGAGAGCAGATAGGAGCACTTCTTGCGAGAAATTCTGTATTCGATTCTGTTCACTGCGTTATAGAAAAGCTTTCGACATCACCCAACTTTCGTAATGTTTGCTGGTACGATATCAAAGAGGATATTGAAAAGGAAAAAAAGGGATTACAAGATGAAATTCAAGAGCTTGACCAAGAATTAATCTCGATGGATCTTAAAGAGCAATCTAAGGGTTATTGGACACAGGTTTTGAATATAGAAAGGGCTGCTTATTGGAAGTTGTTTGAGAGTGGAACTTTAGATGCGCATCCATTACGAGTTCTCTGTCATGAGGTAGATATTGAGTTAGACGATATTTTGGCGGGGAAATTAAAGCAGCACGACGCTCAGGCGTCGTATGAGAAAAGTTTTGATGCTAAAATCAGTCAGTTTCTTCTTAAAAGCGAAACGTTTTCCAAGATTTTCAGCCGATTTATGTTTAACAATCTATCTTTGATGTACCACCTTTATCGTGCTGAGAGCTATGCGGCATCAAAGGTATTAGAAAGCTTAGAGAGCCTTCAGGGAATGGAGAGTTCCATTAAAAAAGAAATTACGAAGGCGTACCAAGCGTCTCTTTTTCGCAATAAGAAGCGTTTAGAAGAGATGCGTGTGACGCTACCGGAAGTAACACAAGCGATAGAGACACAGCTTGCCAGGCGGATTGCTTTGAATCAGGAGCGAAAGGGATATGATTTACTACAGAAGGAAGG
>JBDQID010000077.1:0-6800 GCA_040264515.1 Chlamydiales bacterium | reverse complement strand
AGCTTCTTTATCACAGATGAAACCGATAACCAATCCGATACAAAAGAGTTCGGCATCTCCATCACCCCAGTCAACGACGCCCCTGTCCTTATCACAGCAGAAAACTTAACCGTTGATGAAGGAGAGAGCCATGAGCTCGAGCTTTCCGCAACAGATATCGAAGATAACGATAGCACCCTTAAATATCGCATCACAACTCTACCTGAAAACGGCTCTCTGCTCCGCCTTGGAAAAGAGCTCGTAAACGGAGACCAATTCACACAAGATGATATCGATAAAAATCTCGTCACCTACCAACACGACCACAGCGATACAACAGAAGATACCTTCTCTTTCACTCTAGAAGACAGTGACGGTAAAACTCTCTCTCCACACACACTCAATATCAAAGTCGATCCCGTTGACGACGCCCCCATTATCGTAGCTGTTGAGCCCCCAGCTCCAGTTATCGAAGAAGTTAAAGAAGTAAACGACGTTAAAGAATCTAAAGAAGCTAAAGAAATCAAAGAAGTTAAAGAAGTAAACGAAACTAAAGAAGTTAACGAATCTAAAGAAGTAAACAAAACTAAAGAAGTTAAAGAAGTTAACGAAGCTAAAGAAGTAAACGAAGCTAAAGCTGACATAGAAAAGGAGGAATCCCCTAAAAAGACACAACAGAACCAACCCCAAGAAAGCATAGCTGTTCATACTCCAACCCCAGTGAGTATGGACAGCAATTCTTCTTCTATATTAAGTGAGCCTAAAGCAGTAAAACCACTTACAGCTTCTTCCCCAGTAAGTAAAGAAGCTCCTGCAACAGCCATGCAAGCTCTTGAGCAGAGCGATCAACTACAAAGTGGTAACTTTTACCACGGAAGCACAACCAAAAGTCAGCTCGCCCAAACAACACCTCCTTCCTTTAAAACAGTCTCACAATTCCTTCAACACAGTGAGCAGCTAACAACAGCCTCCCGTTCAGACAACTCCACAGAAGCACTCACCTCAAATCAAATGCGCTCTACCTTCAACCGCTTCTCCAGCATCATCAAAGAGCTCTTCCTGCGCTTCCGCAGATAAAAAACAGAAATTGACTCTATCTTAATAAATTAACTATAAAGATAAGTGAAGAAAGTAGCGAATCTAACCTAACAGATGGCGTAATATATTCAGTCCAATAAGACAGAACCGTGCTCTTATCATATCAAATATGATAAGAGCTGCAGGCTAAAAAATATTACAAAATTCGATCTTAAAACTGCGCTAATAGCTCTCAAAGAGCGATAACATCTTTTGTTCTGAATAGGTCTTTGGATCGTTGATCATCGATTCAAATGCAGCCATCTCTTCTTCAATTTCTTTTCTCCGCTGATCATGTCCATCAAGCATCAAATCACCATCTACATCTGTTTCTTGCCCACCGTAAGGATATATATCTGTTATCTCCTCTTTTAATGAAACAAGCCTCTCATTTAACGACTGCTTCACTTCTGCAGAAAAAAGATCTTGATACCTCTCTACCTGATGGCTCAATTTTAACCACAAAGAGCGAAGCTCCCTATGGTTCGAATCTGGAAGATTCAAATGCAGGTTCAAACGGTTAAAATCTTCCAAAGATTGCATACATGGAGCGACGTAATGAACCATAGACGTGTTAATTTTATACGGCTTAACTCCTTTAGCAAAAGCTTCTCGCTCTAAAGTATTGTCGTATTCCCAAAGGCGCTGTACTTTAGCAAACAGATAACGTCCTGGCTTGGGTAAAACTACTCCTAACAAAGAAATCGCAGTGAGAGCGACTAACTTAATTGGAAATGTAGCGATCTTAAGTAGATCTTTGGCTGGTTGAGCAATAAAGTTATAACTGTACGCCCCTATTTTTTTTAACCCTATTAGATGTACCTTTTTATCAACTGGATGTAAATCCTGAAAATCTAATTTTTTACAAGAAATCCTAGAATACACCAGCGCCCGTTGAATAGAACCGAATCGAAGAAAATCTCCTACGCGATGAATCAAAGCAATCAATCCCTTAGGAAGAGCCAGTAAACTCAATAAAGCGAACTTACACCTGTATTCATTTACCCCGTGACAGTTACCCTCGCTCTTAAAATATCGCTCCTTGTCTGGTCCTATGACAACCCCTGTATTTAAAGGTTCATTAAAACCACAACAAGAATTAATTTTAGATTCGATTAAATTAGACAATAGACCTCCGCAGGAATTTTGTAAAGATAGAAAGGTTGTCACATATAGTATATATTAATATAGCATAAACAAACTAAAAATATCAACTATTAATTACACTTCCTCATTACGGATTCCTTCAAAACTGTAAAAATATCTACACTTAATCTTTCAAAACCGCCATAATTAAAAGAGATCTTATAAGATATGGAGTACGATATTGAAAAAATTAAACGCACTTAAAAAATGGCTTGGTTGTAGCGATCATCTGATCTGGAAAACAGTTGATAAAACATATCGCGGGATCTTTACAACAAAAGATATTAAGCAAGACGAACTTATCATGGATATTCCAGAAGATAAGCTTATAAAGGAAGAAAATCTAGAAAACGAGCTTATCACTGCTGAAGAGATTGAACAACAGCACTACAAAATCAACTCCATTTTCGGATTCTATCTCATGCAACATCTCTTCAAAAAAGAAGAGTCCAGCTGGAAACCGTATCTAGATACCCTACCTGAAACTGTCGACCACCCCCTCTTCTACACAAACGATGAGTGGGAAACGATCCAAGGCTCGCCAATTCTCAATAAAGATTTTAAAGGCGGAGTCCATAAATACGGAGAGATGTTTTTTTGTGACTGCGAGGCGCTTTACTACTGGAAGGGGAAAGAATTTTACCCCGATTACGACGACTACCTTAAATGTTATACGCTAGCTCGCCTTTTTGCTGGATCACGGAATTTCTCTTATAAAAAAAATGGACGCACAATCAGAGCCCTTGTCCCATACGTCGATCTACTCAATCATTCAAATGATCACAATACCCGATGGTTTTTTAACGAAAACACAAAAACATTCCAAGTCGTAGCAACAAGAGATATCCCCAAAGGAAGCGAAGTATTGGACTCCTATGGAAAAGTCACCAATCATAAAATGCTCCTTCACTACGGATTTACTCTGCCGTCCAATACAACATATCCTCTATTCATCAAAAAGATGACCTGTGAAATCTCACTTCCTGCTACGGCAGAAAAAGCCAACAAGCTGGTCTCCGTTGTACAGTCTCAATTTGGTATCACTGATAATAACGAGGCAAAAGAAGCAACAAAGGCCCTCTTAAATGAATCTTTTGAAGCGTACCCTACAAAACTTTCCCCAAAAGCAAATAATCCTAATTGCCTACAGCTCGTAAAAGAAGAAAAACTGATTATTCAAGAGTACCTAAAACAACTCTAACCATTAAACCCTCTTGTGATTTCTTACACTGCTACTGCACATGTGCTAGCGCAGTTTAATATTTTTTTCCCCCTCCCCATATTCCACTCCATACTTTTCGCTACTTGTTGCATACAAAGCTAACAGCAGCCTCCACTACCGTGGAGGCTGCCAATTAACTCCATGACAGTGAAAGTCACAGCGCAAGAAATCACCCCAATACACAATACAAAAAAAACAGATACTAAACTGTAATCAGGCCTGATCAATAACAGAATTGAACCGTGCAGATGGCATACAACCTGCATAACCCTTTCAAGCAAGCCCGCCCCTAGTGGCTTTTAAGTTTCGATGATGAAGAAAGGGAAACAATGAAAAGACGGAGAAATCTCAGCTTAGTAATCTTATCCGTTACCGTGCTAGTCGGTTGCTCTAAAACGCCATCGACTGATAACGAAATGCGTATCACTAACGCCCAAGAAGATATCTTTAAGCTTACCCAAGAAGTTCAACTACCAGAGCGCCCCTTAAGCTTAGAAGATCTCCTCTCCTTCGCCCTCAACCGCAACCTCGATCTACTAGGACTTCGAATGGAGTTCGAAATTCAGCAAGAAGTTGCCACTGGTGAAAAACTTGCCATGCTCCCCTCTCTAAGCGTTAATGGTGAAGTTAATCAACTCTCCCACGATATCGGTTCTAGATCACAATCACTGCTCACCGGTATCGAATCTACAACAGGATCTGTATCAAGAGAGCGAAAAACCAACCGTCGTGATCTCTCACTCGTCTGGAGCCTCCTCGACTTCGGACTCTCCTACTATAGAGCCAGACAAGAAAATAACAGAGCGTCAATTGTACAAGAACGCTTTAAAAGACTGCGACAAAATCTTATTCTCGATGTCATCCAAGCGTTCTGGAAAGCCATCATCGCTAAAAAAGCCGTTAACGGTGCCGAATCTATTGTAGAACTCGCAAAAGAACGGCAAAACCAGCTAGAAAGACAAATCGCCACAAAAACAATCTCAGAAATCCAAGGCTTAGAAAACCAAGAGCGTCTCATCGAGATGCAAATTCGGATGCAAGCGTTTCAAAACGACTTCCAAAGTGCCAAGGCAGAAATTGCCTCCCTTCTTGGACTACCCCCCGGTACAAACTTTGTACTCGATAACGTTGAGACTCCAACTCCACAACCACTCGATTTAGATATCGAAGAACTCGAAGACGCAGCACTGCATCAACGCCCAGAGTTATACATACAAGATTTTGAAGGTAAAGTTGCAGCAGACGAAGTCAAAGCGTCGATGCTTAGCATGCTTCCAAATGCAAGCCTTTTTGGAAACTACAATTACGATCGCAATAAATTCCTCATTAACAAATCATGGATGACAATGGGCATTCGTGCCGCATGGAATCTACTGGCACTTCCACGTTATCTTCAATCCCGCCATATTGCGGAAAAACGAGAAGAGATGGCAAGAAAGTCACGCATCTCGCTCTCTATTGGAATCTTAACCCAAGTACACCTAGCATACCTGAACTACCTCAACTCAAACTCACAACAAAAACTCGCCAATGATCTATATAAAGTTAAAGCACGGCTTCTAGAAGCTCTTAAAAAAGGAGAGCGCCTTGGAGAATACGGTGGAGCCGAACTTCTACAACTCGAAGCTGAAACACTCTTTGCTGAAATCAACGCCGTCACCTCATATGCAGAAAATCAAATCTTTATCGAAAGAATCAATAACTCCATCGGTATGCCCCTTCACTATAGCAGTATTGATCTTAATACCATCCAAAATAGCAAACTTGGTCTAGAAGAAGAAGCGTTCGAAGAAGAAGAAGTACCAACAGAAGAGTTCCTCATCGAAGGAGCTGCAATACCAGCCGCACGCAGGGAAGAAGAAGAGGCTCAAGCTGCACAAGAAGAAGAAAAAGAAGAGATCATCGAAGAGCCTTGGCTCAAAGGGCACAGCGCTGACGAAGAGCTCGAGCCTCTTGCAGGTGAACGCCTTCTTACTGCTGACGAAGAGTACTCTGATTTCGAAGAAGCACAGCAAAAAGCGATCGAGGAGAAAAACGAAGAAAAAGAGCCCGTACAAGAGAAAGAACTTATCAGAAATGAGTGGCAACGTAGTAAAACAGATCATCAAGCAGCCCTTCTCGATCTCCTTGAAATCGACTGGCACCTCTCCAACAGCATCACCAAAGCACCTTCCCACGAAAAAGAAAACAAAAACAGCGAACTCAGTAGAGAGGAAATTTTGTTCTATCTTGGTGAAGATCATGCCGACGAATGGTTCGAAGGTGGTCCCTCACGCAAAAGCATCAAGCGCCCTCTTACCCGAGAAGAAATTGTCAACCTTCTCGATGAAGATAGTGCTGATGAGACGCTCACAGAAGAAATCGCCAATGAACTTATTGAAGAGAACAAAGAAAGCATCCTCCATCAGCTCCTCCGTGCTCCAGCTCTACCCCTTGACAAAGAAAACGAAGAGCAGCAGTCGCAACAGATCTCTCAGCCTGTAATCTCTCATATTCAATCTCAGCGTAAAAAATCATCTCTCTTCACAAATGCACTCTTTGAAGGCTTCCAGCCAATCCTCAAAGAAGTCTTTAGCTTCGTTGCAGAAGCAAAAGAGCCAGAACTTACAATTCTCTCTTTCCTTAGTGAAGACAATGCTGATGAAGAAATCAGCGGAAAAGAGTACGAGCTTGCTCTAACAACATCACGCCGTATCATGAACGAAAGCATTACAGCTCTCGAAGAACGCACAAATCTACACAGCATTCGAAAAGTAGAGCTTTCTCTTCCAGAGACACTCTCTTTACAACTCAACCAACTCATCAACGATCTTATTCCAAGTGAGCCTGTACTTCCTGAAGTCACAGATCCAGATCGCATTGCAATCATCAAAGCACAGCTACTAGAAGACGATGCCGACGAAAAGCTTCCTCTCTATCTCCCAACAGCTTCCAAAGCAGAGCAGAAATATATCGACCGTACACCAGAAATTGCAAAAATCGATCCTGCAACAACAAACCGCTATCCAAGCTACGAAGAGTGGGCTATCTCTCTTCTCCTCACTGATCAAGCAGATGAAATCCTAGAAAATTTTAACGCTACAGTTGCAGCAGAAAACATTCTTGACTACTCCGGTCTCTTATTAGAAGACAGTGCCGACGAGCCATTCAATGATACTCAGCTCATTACAAATCCTCTACTCCGAGCAGCAGAAAAACGCTTCGAGTCCGTAACTCCCACAGTGCTCTTAGAGCCAAGTAACGAAAAACTGTATCACGCTTTTCTTGGAGAAGACAGTGCGGATGAAACATTCCAAACGGCAGAAACGGTCTTTATCAAAAAGCAAAAGGCAAAAGATACCCCTGTTATCGACAAAAAACCAGAAAGAAAACATCT